>DASSRW010000133.1:0-27003 GCA_035701545.1 Pseudolabrys sp. | reverse complement strand
GCATTCTATCGATGATGAACAGCCGAGTTAGGTCGCAGGTCGAGGCTGCGCAGAAGCTACTTGAAGCAGCGTTCAATCGTGATGCCGGATCGGCAACCATTTGCAGTTTATTTTCGTTTGCCGTTACGCTCGGTGTGCAGCAGGGATGGCAGCGCCGATGCGACGCGATACCGGTCGCGCTACGGGCGGCTGAGACAGCCTTGGCTCTCAATCAGGAAGAGCCTTGGGCACATCTGGCGCTCGGCTACGCACTAATCTGGCACGAGCCGGAAGAAGCTGTATTGCCGATCGAGCGCGCGCTCAAGCTCAATCCGAAGCTGGCGATCGGACACTATCTGCTTGCACTCGCTTTGGCTCGTGCCGGCTCACCGCAAGGAATTTCGGAGCGAGCAGAATTGGGCCGGGCGCTGAGCGCATTTGACTTGCTCGCCTATGGCCATCAGGGAGTTTACGACAACGTTCGTGCGTCAGCCTGTCTGGTTACCGGCGACTACAGTGACGGCATTGAGTTTGCCCGAAGAGCTATCGCTGAAAGTCCGCTTTTAGCACCAGCCTATCGTCAGCTCGTGGCCAATTGCGCACTTGCAGGTCGACGTGCTGAGGCCAAGAACGCGCTTGCCAAACTGAAATGCATGAGTCCAAATATTTCGCTGGATTGGATCAGGCAGGAATTAAAATGGTCTCGGGCAGCCGTTCAACGGAGCTATGTCGAAGCGTTTCGCGCCGCGGGCCTGAGCTGAAACAGCGCGAGGCGTGCTGGGCTAGTTCGCAGGTCCCGGAAAAAATTCGCTGGTGCGGCCGGTTGCCCAATACGCGGCAAGGCCGATCCACTCGTGAATGGCATCGTCTGCCTGGTCCAATCCGTCGGCCAGCGATTTCGGCGCGAGCGGACCAGCCCGCAACGTGCGCCAATTCACGGGGTAGGCTTCGACCGGAAAACCGGCGCGGCGGAAACAGCCGATGGCGCGCGGCATGTGCAGCGCGGAGGTCACCAGCAGCCAGCGCTCGCCCGGCTTCGGCTGCGCCAGTTGCCTGCTGAACTGGGCGTTCTCGGCCGTGTTGCGCGAACGGGTCTCCAGCACGACGCGGCTGCGTGCGATGCCGAAATCATCGAGCAAGCGGCCGACGAAATCGGCTTCCGCCGGACCGCCCGGAATGAGACTGGCGTTGCCGCCGGAATAAATGATGCGCGCCGAGGGAAATTGCCGCGCGAGCTTCGCCATCGCAATCAGGCGGCCGGCGGAGCCCGCGATGGCGGTTGCGCCGCGATCCTGCGACAGCTCCGGATAAATTTCGCCGCCCAGCACGACAATGCCCGCGGGAGCGCCGCGCACGGCGTCCCATGGCGGAAACCGGTTTTCCAACGGGCGGGCCAGCAGGCCGGCCGGCGAAAAACCGAGAATGGCCAAAAGCACCAGACTGACGGCCATGAGCGTCGTGCCGGTGCGCCTGTAACGCGCCAGCAGCAGCAAAAGACCGATCAGGCCGACGACGATCAATGCATTTGAAGGCAGCGCCAGAAACCCGGCCGTCTTGGACAGGACGAAGAACATCTATTGTTTCTTCTTCCACTCCTCGTAGCGCTTCCTGTTCTCTTCGTTCGGCGGATAGAGACCCGGCAACTTCGCCCCCTTCTCCACTTCCTGCACCAGCCAGCTTTCCAGCCGCTCGTGCTCGGCGCCCTCTTCCGCGACAAAGTCGGCGAGCGCCTTCGGGATCACCACCGCGCCGTCGTCGTCTGCAACGATGATGTCGTCGGGAAAGATTGCGCAGCCGCCGCAGCCGATCGGCTCGTTCCAGCCGACGAAGGTCAGCTGGTTGACCGAGGCGGGCGCGGCAACCCCCGCGCACCAGACCGGCAAGCCGGTGGCGACGACGCCGTGCCGGTCGCGCATGACGCCGTCGGTGACGAGCGCGCTGACGCCGCGCCTGACCATGCGCATGCACAGGATGTCGCCGAAGATGCCGGCACCGGTGACACCCATGGCGTCGGTGACAACTACGCATCCCTCCGGCATCGCCTCGATCGCGCCGCGCGTCGAGATCGGCTTCGACCAGCTTTCCGGCGTCGCCAGGTCCTCGCGCACCGGCACGAAGCGCAACGTGAAGGCCGGACCGACGACGCGCTTGCCGGAAAAGCCGAGCGGCATCGCGCCCGCCATCCACGCGCGGCGGATGCCTTTCTTCAGCAGCATGGTCGTGATGGTGCCGGTCGTGACGTTTCGTAGAATTTCGAGAGCGGAGCTCATTGTGTTTCCTTACAGCAAGACTTGGACAAGTCAGGCAGCCGACAGGCCGAGGCGCTCGTCGCGCCGCCGCATATACGCAATCAGCGGCAGCGACAGCGCCACCATCCAGGCCTTTCCGATGATCTGGCCCAGCAGGAAGTCGAGCGAGCCGAACGCAAGCCACAGAAAGACGATCGAATCGACAACCAGTCCGATTGCGCCCGAAGCAAAGACTGCGGCCACCAGACGCCGCCGCGCAAGCGGCGTGTAAACCAGAAAGTCGGCAAACTCCGAAAACAGGAAAGCCGCAGCCGACGCCCACACCAGGGCCCTCGTCGCGACCGCTGCCGAAATCGCTGCGCCAATGACAATGGCGGCGAGCCCCGCCAGCAGGCCCAAACGCCGCTGCACGAGGTCGCGCAGCACCAGCGCGGCGCCGATCATCAGCACGCCGGAGGGCGCGGAAATTCCCGGCGCGACGGGGATGACGCAGGGACCATTCGGCACGCAGGACGTGCCGATAGCACCGATCATCCAGTTCGCAACCGGAATGGTCAGGCAGAACAGCACCAGAAAGACCGCGCCCTCAGCGGTACGCCGCTTGTCCTTGTTCATTTCCATTCCGGCTCTTGCTCAGGCCCCACATATACGCGCCGCCTCGCCTCTTAATCCCACTTCGGCGACCAGGTCCAATCGACAATGCGGCCGCCGCGGCGCGCGAGCCCGGCGATCTCACTCATCTCGCCGTCCGTGAGCCTGAAATCGAAGATCGCGAAGTTCTCCTCCAGCCGCTCGAGTTTGCTCGTCCGCGGAATCACGGCGATGTCCTGCTGCACCAGGTAGCGCAGCGAAATTTGCGCGGCGCTCTTGCCGCGTTCCTTGCCGATCCGCGTGAGCACGTTGTTGCCCTTGGCGCCGCCGCGCGCGATGGGGCTATAGGCGACGACCGCCATGCCGTGCCGTTCGCAGGCAGAGATAACTTTGTCCTGATTGAGAAACGGATGGCACTCGATCTGATTGCAGACGAGCTCGGAACAGGCCGCATTCGCTTCCTCGAGCAGCGCCACTGTGAAATTCGAGACGCCGATCTCCTTCACGTATCCTTCGCGCTTCATCCTGGTCATGGCGCCGAGCGTCTCGGCAACGGGAACGCGCGGGTTCGGCCAATGGATCAGCAGCAAGTCGATGACGTCGATGCGCAGGCGCGCGAGGCTTGCCTTCACCGACCGTTCGAGATCGGGCGGTGAGAGCAGCGTCGGCTGCACCTTGGTGGTAACGATCACCTCGGCGCGCCTGCCGGAGGCGCGCACGCCCTCGCCGACCGCCTCCTCGTTGTCGTACATCTGCGCGGTGTCGATGTGCCGGTAACCGATGCGGATCGCCTGCTCGACAAGCCGCGCGCATTCGCGCCCGCGCAGCGCCCAGGTGCCGAGGCCAATCAACGGAATTTTGAAGCCTTTGGCCTCAACAACCTGCATGAAGTTTCGTCTCGATCAGGGGGTATCCCATGCCGGCGCATGCGGCGGATTGACGACGCGCATGTGCGTATCGTTCAGCTTTTTCAATTCCGCCATCTCTGCCTCCGTCAAGCTGAAATCGAACACGTCCAGATTCTGCTTCAGATGATCGGGGTTCGCCGTGCGCGGAATGGCGCAGACACCGCGCTGCACCAGGTAGCGCAGCGAGACCTGCGCTGCCGTCTTCCCGTGCGCCTTGCCGATGCGCTCGAGCGCGCCGGCGCCCGGCGCCTTGCCGCGCGCGATCGGGCAATAGGCAACAACGGCCATGCCATGCCTTTTGCTGGCAGCGACCACCTTGTCCTGGTTGATAAACGGATGCATTTCGACTTGGTTGCACACCAGCGGCTCGCTGGTGACGGCCCAGGCTTCGTCCAGCATTTTGGTGGTGAAGTTGGCGACGCCCACGTGCCTTGCGAAGCCGTCTTTCTTGGCCTTGCACAACGCGCCGACCGACGTCTCGAACGGGATGTTTTTGTTGTTCCAGTGGATCAGCAGCAGATCGACGTAAGGCAGCTTGAGGTTGGCGAGGCTTTCCCCGAGCGACTGGCTAAATTTATCCGGCTCCAGATGAGTCTCGCGCACCTTGGTGCAGATAAAGACATCCTCGCGCCTGACGCCGGACTGACGCAGTCCCTCGCCGACTTCCTTTTCGTTTCCGTAAAACCAGGCGGTATCAAGATGGCGGTAGCCCAGCTGCAACGCGGTCTTGACCGCCTGCACGCAGATGTCTCCTTTGAGGGTCATGGTGCCATGGCCGATTTGCGGAATGCGGGCGCCATGGGCTTCAACGAATTGCATTGGGTGCTCCTGAGACGAGACAGACCGGATCGAAAGCGGGCCGGCCAAAGGGCGGCGCGGGAGAATGCCCGCTCAACCTGCCGCTGCCAACCGGGGTCATGGGCGATGCCTCCGCATCATGCGACCAAAAACCGCGAAAAAATTTTTGAGGCTGCCGCCACAGACAATGCTGGCGCTGCAAGCCGTTGGCCGTGCTTCTTACATTGGAATAATTCAAGACTGAAAAAAGACTATTGCATCAATGACTTTTAATGCTTTTGTGAGGCGCGGCAATTATTGGAAAGAGGTCATGCGCGCACTTCTATTTTGTCTCGTTTTAGCAGGCCTGTGCCTGCCGGCAGTCCAGGGCCACGCCGACGACGCCCTGACGACGACGATCAAGGACCACAAATTCAGCCCGGCCGAGATCAAGGTACCCGCCAACAAGCGGGTCAAGATCACCATCATCAACAACGATCCCATGCCGGAAGAATTCGACAGCTCGGCCCTGAAGGTCGAGAAGGTCGTTCCCGGAAATTCCAAAGGCATCGTGCGGATCGGCCCGCTCGCGCCCGGCAAATACCCCTTCATCGGCGAGTATCACGAGTCCACGGCCAAGGGCGTGGTGATCGCGGAATAGGTCATGCTCGGCGCCCTTATTATCGTTTTTCGCGAGGTCATCGAAGCCGGATTGATCGTCGGCATCGTGATGGCGGCGACGCGCGGCGTCGCCGGCCGCGGGCAATGGGTCAGCTTCGGCATCGTCGCCGGCGTGCTCGGCGCCGCGATCGTGGCGGCATTTGCCGGCGCGATCTCGAATGCGTTCGAAGGCTCCGGCCAGGAACTGTTCAACGCCTGCGTGCTTGGCATCGCCGTGGTGATGCTGATGTGGCACAACGCGTGGATGTCGCGGCATGGCCGCGAAATCGCCGCCGAGATGAAGCAGGTCGGCCTCGCGGTCAGCGAAGGCGCCAAGCCGTTGACTGCGCTCGCCGTCGTGGTCGGCCTGGCCGTGCTGCGCGAAGGCTCGGAAGTCGTGCTTTTCCTTTATGGTATCGCGGCCTCGGGCACATCCGGCTCGGCGCTGCTCGTCGGCGGCATCCTCGGCATTGCCGCGGGCGCGGCATTCACGGCGCTCACCTATTTCGGCCTGCTGGCGATTCCGACCCGCTACATCTTCTCGGTGACGAGTTGGCTGATCGCGCTGCTCGCGGCCGGCATGGCCTCGCAGGCCGTGCAGTTTCTCAATGCCGGCGGCATTTTTGTCGCTTTCGACCGCACGGTCTGGGACACGTCGTGGGTACTGTCGGAAGGCAGCATCCCGGGCAGGCTCCTGCATACGCTGATCGGTTATTCCGAACGGCCAACCGAGATGCAGCTTGTCGTCTACCTCGCGACGCTGCTGCTGATGTATCTGCTGATGCGCGTTGCGCGCTATTCCCCGTCCAAGCGCGAGGTTGCGGCGTAGCTTCCTCCAGCGTCATTCCGGATGCCGTGGAGCGGCGATCCGGAATCCAGAGCCAAGCTCCAGCCTATCAGTCGTATCGGTCTGGATTCCGGGTTCGCGAGCTTCGCTCGCGCCCGGAATGACCAGCATATTACCGCCTTCGGCCGCCTAGCGCCGCGAACGCCTCGTTCGGCGCCTGCTCGATCACCCGCAGCAGGGCCCGCGCGGGCCCGCGCGGCGCGCGCTTGCCCTGCTCCCAATTGCGCACCGTCTCGACCGGCACCTCGATATGGCGCGCGAATGCCGTTTGCGTCAGTCCGCAGCGCGCCCGCACGTGGCGCGCAAACGCCGCCGGATCGCTGTAATCGAGCGCCCTCTCGCTGCCGTCCGGCATGATCTCGACAATCCGTCCGTCCGCCTTCAACCGCACCCGCATCATGGCCAAGTCTCCGTTGCCGGTGATTGGGCCATCGCCCTATCTGATTCGCGGGAAATAGAGGTTAACGACGAATAGATCGGCCATTGAACTTGTCGTTCTCTGGCTTCGTCGGCCAATGACCTACCGTGTCTTCTCGAAAATCTCGCGGCCGATCAGCATGCGGCGGATTTCGCTTGTGCCCGCCCCGATCTCATAAAGCTTGGCATCGCGCAGCAGACGGCCGGTCGGAAAATCGTTGATATAACCGTTGCCGCCGAGGCACTGGATCGCCTCGAGCGCCATCCAGGTCGCACGTTCGGCGGCATAGAGGATGGCACCGGCGGCGTCTTCGCGCGTGGTGCGCCCCTCGTCGCAGGCGCGCGCCACCGCGTAGACGTAAGCCTTGGCCGCATTCATGGTCACATACATGTCGGCGAGCTTCGCCTGCACAAGCTGAAATTTGCCGATCGGCTGGCCGAACTGCCGGCGCTCGTGCACGTAGGGGATCACGACATCCAGGCAGGCCTGCATGATACCGAGCGGCCCGGCGGCCAGAACCACGCGTTCATAGTCGAGGCCGGACATGAGCACGTTGACACCGTTGCCAACGGCGCCAAGCACGTTCTCCTCCGGCACCTCGCAGTCCGTGAACACCAGTTCGCCGGTATCGGACCCCCGCATGCCGAGCTTGTCGAGCTTCTGCGCCGGCGCAAATCCTTGCATGCCTTTCTCGACAATGAAGGCGGTGATGCCGCGCGCGCCGGCGGTGCGGTCGGTCTTGGCGTAGACAACGATCGTATCGGCAATGGGGCCGTTGGTGATCCACATCTTGGAGCCGTTGAGCACGTAGCGGCCGCCACGCTTCTCCGCGCGCGTGCGCATCGAGACGACGTCGGATCCTGCGTCCGGCTCGGACATCGCCAGCGCGCCAACGTGCTCCCCGGAAATCAGCTTCGGCAGATATCTTCGCTTCTGCTCGGGGTCGCCGTTGCGGCGAATCTGGTTGACACACAGATTTGAGTGCGCGCCGTAGGAAAGCCCCACCGCGGCCGAAGCGCGCGAAATTTCCTCCATGGCGACGCAGTGCGCGAGGTAGCCAAGGCCGGCGCCGCCCCACTCCTCCTCGACCGTGATGCCGTGCAGGCCGAGCTTGCCCATCTCGGGCCACAGCTCGCGCGGAAAGGCATTGGCGCGGTCGATCTCGTCGGCGCGCGGCGCGATCCGGTCCTGCGCAAAGCCGTTGACGGTCTTGCGCAGCATCTCGATCTCGGCATCGAGGCCGAAATCGAAGCCCGACCAGGCGTTCGGAATCATCGGTCGCCTCCTGCCGTCCTGCCGGAAGCAGAAGACGGACGAGGCCGACTCTATAAGTTGCGGATCAGGCTGTCAGCGCCTGCCCAAAGGCCGACGCTCCAAGCGCCGCGCCGGACTCGCGTTGGGCAAGCAGCCGGTCGATGGCGAACGCCGGGCCCGGCCGGCCGAACAGGTAGCCTTGCATCTCCGAGCAGCCGGCCAGCCGCAGCAATACACGCTGCTCCTCGGTCTCCAGGCCCTCGGCCAGCACGCTGATGCCGAGCGCGCGGCCGAGCGCCGTAATGGCCTGAACGATGACGCCGCCATTTGACTCACCGCCGAGCGCTGTCACGAAGCTGCGGTCGATCTTCAGCTTGTCGATCGGGAAGCGCTGCAAATATCCCAGGCTCGAATAGCCCGAGCCGAAATCGTCGAGCGCGATGCGCACACCGAGATCGTGCAGGTCGGCGATGCGGTCGAGCATTTTATCGGGATTGTCGATCAGCACGCCTTCGGTGATTTCCAGCATCAGCCGCGACGGGTGGACGCCGGTTTGCGCCAACGTATCGCGCACCAGATCGATGATGGCGCGGTCACGCACCTGCAGCGGCGAGAGATTGACGGCCATGTAGAGGTCCGGCCAGTGCCTGGCTTGTTCGAGCGCGCGGCGCAAGACAAAGGCACCGAGCCTGTCGATCAGGCCCATCTTCTCCGCGACCGGAATGAACGCCGCCGGCCCGATCGCGCCGCGCTGCGGGTGCGTCCACCGCAACAAGGCCTCGACGCCGACGATCCGCGTGCCGAGCGCCGAGACGATCGGCTGATAGTGCAAATGCAGCGCGCCGTCGTTCAGCGCCTGCGGGAGGTCGCGGCGGATGATCTGCTCGTCGTCCGTTATCTCGGCGGCGGCCGGCTCCGGCAACGGTAGCGCCTGCGTCCGCACGTGCGCCGCCGGGGCATCAAGCCCCCGCAGCCGCCTGGCGGAAAATCCTGCAAAACCGAGCAGCCCTGCGGCCAGCGCACCGACGAGCGGCAAAAGCCGCTTCATCAAACGGGTCATCGGCCGGTCGTCGTTCCAGGTGAGGAAGCCGAGAATGCGGCCCTCGCCGTTGACGACCGGCTGCATCGTTCGAACGCTGTCCGCCGGATCGATTTCGAATTTCAGTCCTTCGACGCCGGCGCTTTTCGCCATCGCGCTCACGGCGGCGGGATCGAAGCGGTGGCCGGCCTCCCCGCGCATCACCGCGCGCAACTGTGCGCGGTGATGCACTGCGGCGCGTTCGTCGCTTGCGCGCGCGAGTCCGTAGCCGAGGCCGGCGCTGAGCAAGAGAGCGCACGCCCCGAGCAGGCCGGTAAATGTGACAAGTCGCGATTCCGACCGGAGACCCGCGGCCGGCCGGCCGGTCGCGCCGGCGCTTGTGCCGGCCGCATCGATACGCGCTCCGCCGTCCACGCTGGAAGTCCCCAGATGCTTCGCGGCACGCTAGGCAACCAGCGTTAACAGCGGCTCAGCGAGCATGGTGAACGGATCGTAAGCGCCCTTCTAGCGCAGGCCGAACCACAGCGTCGCGATGCCGAGAAAGGAGAAGAAGCCGACGACATCGGTGACCGTGGTGACGAATGGCGTGGAGGCCACGGCCGGATCGACACGCAGCCGGTTGAGCGCCAGCGGAATCAGAATGCCTCCGAGCGCCGCAGCAAGCAGATTGCAGACCATCGCCAGACCGATGACAAGGCCGAGGCCTGGCACGTTGAACCACACATACGCGGCAATGCCGGTGATCAGGGCAAACGCCACGCCGTTGACAAATCCGACCGCCAGCTCGCGAAAGATCACGCGCCAGGCATTGGCATCGGTGAGATCGTGCGTCGCCAGTGCGCGCACTGCGACCGTCATCGTCTGGGTCGTCGCGTTGCCGCCCTGGCTGGCGACAATCGGCGCGAGCACGGCGAGCGCAACCATCTGCTGCAACTGTCCTTCGAAGACGCCGAGCACCGACGATGCGAGAAACGCCGTCGCGAGATTGATCAGGAGCCAGTTGAAACGGCCGCGCGCGATCGTCCACACCGTGTCGGACAATTCCTCGTCGCGCGTGACGCCGCCGAGGGCGTGGATGTCCTCCTCGGCCTCTTCCTGGATAACGTCGACCACGTCGTCATGTGTGATGACGCCGACCAGCCGATCGGCGGCGTCGACCACCGGCATGGAAACGAGATTGTAGCGCTCGAATTCACGCGCGACGTGCTCCTGATCGTCGGTCGCGTGCACGCACTGGCGCTCCTCCATCAACTCGGTAATCGACACCGGCCGCTTGCTGCGCAACAGGCGGTCGAGCGGCACGGCGCCCATGAAGCGCTGATCGGAGTCGACCACATAAAGCTGGTAGAAGCGCTCGGGCAGATCGGTCGTTTCGCGCATGTAGTCGATCGCCGCACCCACGTTCCACGTCGGCGGCACCGCGATGAATTCGGTCTGCATGCGCCGGCCGGCGGAATCGGCCGGATAATCGAGCCGCTGCGCGAGCGCCACGCGCTCGGGCGGCGGCAACTGCTCGAGAATTTCGGTCTGCTCTTCCTTGGGCAGGTCCTTGAGCAGCGCAACGGCATCATCGGAATCGATGTCGCGCACGCCTTCCGCGACTGTCTGCGCGGGCAGCTCTTCAAGAATTTCGTCGCGAACCGCGTCGTCGACTTCGGTCAGAGCCGTGAAGTCGAAATGCATGCCGAGAAGCGCGATGAGGCGTGGCCGCAGCGCCGGATCGAGTTGCTCGATCAGATCGCCGAGATCGGCTTCGTGCAGGCCGCCGACGAGCGCGCGCAGCCCGGCTACATCGCCCACCTCGATCTTGTCGGCGGCGCTTTCGACGAACTCGGCGCGAATGGCGCCGTCCTCCCCGCGCAGTGGAAGCGCGGGGACCACAGCGTTGCTGCTTTTTCCTTGTTCGAGCATGCCGAAACTCATCGGCAATGGGGTTAACGACGCCGCGCCTTGTAACCCTGCTCCCGCAGGCGGGCAAATGATTAACGCGTAAACCGAATTCGCATCGCCGGCTTGCCGCGCGAGAGCGCTTCGGGCAATGGAGCGCCTTCGGGGGCGCCATGATTCGTCTTCTCACAATTGCAGCCGCAGCTGTCCTGCTGCCCTTGGTGGCCCGGGCGCAGCCGTGCCCGGGCAATCCCGACGCACTCGGCACCGCGCGCGGGCTCGCGGTCGACGCGCGGACGACGCCGCGGGTCGGGCACAAGGAATTCACCGGCAGCCTTGCGTTGCGCGACAAGGAATTGGTGCTCACCTTCGACGACGGCCCGTGGCCCGGCACGACGCCGAAGGTTCTCGACGCCCTCAAGCATGAATGCGTGCGGGCAACCTTTTTCCTGATCGGCAGATCCGCCGCGGAATACCCCGCGCTGGCGCGCCGTGAACTGGCCGAAGGCCACACGATCGGACATCACACCTACAGCCACGCGCTGCTCGACCGTCTGCCGATCGCGGCGGCGGAAGCGCAGATCGACCGCGGCATCGAAGAGGACGAGCTCGCGCTCTACGGCCGCCGCCGCCGCGAGCCGACGACGCCGTTCTTCCGCTTTCCGGGCTTTGCCTCGACGCCTGCGCTGCTCGACCGCCTGGGGAGCCGCGACGTCGTGGTATTCGGCGCCGACGTCTGGGCGAGCGACTGGAACCCGATGACGCCCGAGCAGGAATTGCAGCTCATCCTTGCGAGGATCGAGCGCGTCAATCACGGCATCGTCCTCTTCCACGACACCAAGGCACAGACAGCGCGCATGCTCCCGGCCTTCCTGCGCGCACTCAAGAAACGTGGCTATCGCATCGTTCAGGCGGTGCCCGCCGCGCCGCGCCTCACCCTCTCGCAAAAGCCGTAAGGCCGGCTCCGACGAAATCTCAGGACCTCTCGTGAGCAATCATCGTCAGTCAGCTTCCGTTAATGTGGCGGATCGTAGGGTCCGCCCGCCGCGCTGTTCGGGGGCTTTCAGCAAAAAGTTGCGCGCGGGCTTGGGGGATTGCATGCGCCGTTTCATTCTGGGTTGCTGCCTCGCGCTGGGCGCGGCGGCGTGGGCCGGCTTGCCCGCGGCAAGGGCCGGAGAATGCCCCGGCAACCCGGACGCACTGGGGACGAGCCGGATTCTCACAATTACGCCGGGCGAATTCACGCGGCTCGGCTCGATCCAGTATCCGGACACGCTGCCGCTCAAGGACCACGAGGTGGTGATCACCTTCGACGACGGGCCGATTCCCCCGTACTCGACGGAGGTGCTCGACGCGCTCGATGCGCAATGCGTGAAGGCGACCTATTTCCTGGTCGGCGAGATGGCGCGCGCCCATCCCGAACTGGTGCGGCGGATTTACAACGCCGGCCACACGATCGGCACGCACAGCCAGGATCACCCCTACGCCTTCCGCCGCCTTTCGGCGGAGCGCGTCGAGAAGGAAGTCGATGACGGCATCGCCTCGGTTGACGCGGCGCTCGGCGATGCGCGCGGCGTTGCGCCGTTCTTCCGCATTCCCGGTTTCAGCGCCTCGAAGCAGGCAGAAGCTTTTCTCGCCTCGAAATCGCTTGTGACCTGGAGCGCGGACGTCGTTGCGGACGACTGGTTCAGGCACGTCACGGCAAAGGAAATCGTGCGCAAGGCCATGCGGCGGCTCGACAAGCGCGGCCGCGGCATTCTGCTGCTGCATGACATCCATCCCGCGACAGCCGCCGCCGTGCCGATGCTGCTGAAGGAATTGAGGGCGGGCGGTTATCACGTCGTGCAAGTGGCCGCGGCCGGCGAGCGGCCGGCCTCGGTACCCGATATCGTCACGGCGCGCGCCTCAGATACAAGCGCGACGCCACACCCCGCACCGCACCCGAACAAAAAAACAGCGGCGGCGCGCAATAGCAGAAGCATGGCCGCGCGGCGCGCATCTCATCACGTCAATCGGCATGCCCTTGTCCATCGTCACAAGAAAAGAATGGCGCTCAATGGCGGACATGGGCGCGGATTGTTCGGGATGTTTGATCTCGCAAACCGTCCTGACGAGGGCCACGCTCAACGCTGAGACAACAATCTCAGCCCTACTCTCCGCCGGCCGGCTGTCCCGGAGACGGCGGCTGATCTTCGGGTTTCACATCGCCGGATGAGCGCTGCGCCTGCCCTTTGTCGGCCGGCTGCGTTTCACCGCGCTCCGAATCGACGAAACCGTCGTTCGAACGTTTGTAATCACCCTGCGGCCCGTGTTGCGGACGCTGCTGCGGTTTGCCGGCCGGCTTTGCCATGTTTCTCCTCACTTGCTCATCAGGCAAACGACCGATTGCTCAGCGAGGTTCCAAAGAATGGGACGATTCACGAATAGCCGAGCGACGGCAGCGTGAAATAAAGCACGAGGCCGAACGCGGTGATGCCGAGCGAAACCGCGGCGATGGGCAGGATGACCTGCGTCGCCGCCTCCCGGCCGGACAGCGGGCCCGTCCACGTTTGAAATTCGTGGTGCGTCCAGTCGAAGAACGAGCGCTCCTGCCCCGGCACCGGCGACCCACGCGTCGACTTCCGCCATGTCAGCCAGATGAGCGTCGGTATGGCGACGACGATGATGAAAAATCCCGTGATCGCGGCGATGCTCAGCAGCATATACGGGCCGCGGTCGAACAACGCCCATACCGACAGAACGAACCACAAGGCCAGCCCGGCGATGCCCTTGTAGACAAGCGGATGCAGGCCTTGCGAAACAGAGGTCTCGTGTGGGGTGTCGGAGGTCATGGCGCTCTCCACGTTGCGTGTTCTGGGAGAAGCGGCCAAGCCGGCTGCCGCCTTCAAAGGCGCGGTCAGACTCGGTCGTTGCTGCTTTGCACATGGTTGCGGAACCGCGCACGCGCGATGCGGTTCGATGCCGCACAGGGATTAGAGTTGCGCAAAAGAGCCCCGCTCACCGGTATCTTGCGCCACACTTGAGCGATACGAAGCGCGCAAGGCCGATGGCGGCGAGCGGCCAAATCGAGCCGGACTTCAGGAATCGAAACCATCAAAAGGTCTGGTGCGGTCGAGAGGACTCGAACCTCCACGGGTTGCCCCGCTAGCACCTCAAGCTAGTGCGTCTACCAATTCCGCCACGACCGCATGGGGGAAGGACGAGAGCCCTCAAGAAGCCAAAGCTTATCGGCCTTTCGTCCCAATGACGGCGGACCATGTAACAAATAGGGTCTTGACGGACAAGCCCGCTCCCGCGCGCGAAAGCCCGGGCATCGCCGGCCGTCTCAAGGCTTGCCGCTGTCGCGGCTCGCGCCGCAGGATGACGCCTAGCGCATGTCCGGCGGGCGCGGCAAAAGCTCGGCGACTTCGACGGCGATGCGGTTGCCGTTGACGACAACGGTGCCTTTGGCGACCGGCAGATTGTTGGCGAGGATCTTGACCGGGTCCTCCTCGGTGGCGTCGAGCTCGATGATGGCGCCGCGGCCGAGCCGCAGCACCTGGTGAACCGGCATGTCGGCGGTGCCGAGCACGACGGTGATATCGAGGGAGACTTTGTCGAGTGTGGCCACGGTTCACTTCCCTGCCGCCGCGCGCTATGGCGGGCGGGCTTCAGGTCACCATGGTATGGTTAGCAGGTGGTTAACGCGCGCAACGATTTGAATTTCGGCCTGTTTGCGCCGCCCGGCTCGCTGCCGGTGGCGTGGCGGATCAGCACGGAACAGCAGCCCTATGAGGCCGCCGTGGCAGCGATGGAAGCGCGCGCGACCGCTATCGCGGCCGGAACGGCGCCCGAACTGGTCTGGCTGCTCGAGCACCCGCCGCTCTATACGTCCGGCACGAGCGCGAAGGCCGGCGAACTCATTGAAGCGCGCTTCCCCGTCTACCAGACCGGACGCGGCGGCCAGATGACCTATCACGGGCCCGGCCAGCGCGTGGCTTATGTGATGCTGGACCTCAGACGGCGCGGGCCGGATGTGCGGCGCTTCGTGGCGACGCTCGAGGAATGGATCATCCGCACGCTTGCCGCCTTCAACGTGCGCGGCGAGCGGCGCGAGGATCGCGTCGGCGTCTGGGTGCGGCGGCCCGAAAAAGGCGACGGCCGCGAGGACAAGATCGCCGCCATCGGCATCCGTATCCGGCACTGGGTGACGCTGCATGGCATCGCGCTCAACGTCGATCCCGACCTTTCGCATTTTTCCGGCATCGTGCCGTGCGGCGTCAGCGAGCCACGCTACGGCGTGACGAGCCTCGCCGATCTCGGCCTCACGGCGACGATGGACGACGTCGATATCGCGTTGCGGCGCGAATTTGAGGGATTGTTCGGGCCAACGGAAAATCAAACCGTCGGCAATACCGAGAACACCTCACCCGCGCGGCGCAGCTTCATGTCCGTCCCGGTGCCGTCGCGCTGATCGATTGCATCGACGCGCGCCAGCCGCGGGCCGCTGCGGCAGACCTCGATCATCTCGGCGAGCACGCTCGGCACGGTGGCGAACACCGCTTCGACCGAGCCGTCGGCGCGGTTGCGCACCCAGCCTTCGATGCCGCGCTTCACCGCCTCGTATTCGATAAATGCGCGATAGCCGACACCCTGCACGCGTCCACGAATGACGACGTGGCGAATGCTGCGGCTTTCCGCGCTCACGCAACGTCCCCGATGTCGACCGGCCGCGCGCCGGCAAAACCGGAGACCGCCCAACGCTCGACGGAGGCAATATAGCGCTCCGGCAGTCTCCATTTGCGCGCCGCCGCGGCGATCGCCTCGACGTAGCCCGGCTTCGGCCGGCCGATCTCGCGCCGGCGCAAGACATAGACCATTGCCGGAACGATGCGCGTGCCGTGGCGCACGGGAAGGAAACGGACGTCATAAAGTCCTTTGTCGCGCCACTCGAACGCGTGCAGGATCGCGATGTCGCGCGGCGTGAGGCGCCAGAGCACGCCGTGCACGGTCGCGCCGGGACGCGGGGCGACCGAGCCCCAGCCGTCGCTCCCGACAAAAAAGCGAAAGCCCGGCAATGAAGACGGCCCGATCGCGCGCGCATCCGGGCAGCGACGCTGCATCGCGGCGCGGTCCATGTTGGCGCCATACGCAAAATAGGGCGTCATGCTCCGGCTTTAGCAAATGCCGGAGCCGCCGTCAGGGCCTCTCGTTCTTGCGGCCGCGCCGGGCTTTCGCCACGTCGTCGATCTGCTGTTCGTAGTCGCCGGGCGTGAAGTCCTCGACCGGCTCGTCGTGGATCGGATGCTCCTCCACGCCGCCGTCGGGCGACGGGCTTTGACCCGAGATCGGCACTTCCTCATCGGCTTCCGGCAACGGATCGGGCGGCGTCTCGCGCTGGTCGCTGCGCCGCAAATCGCTCGGCGGTTCGCTTCCCGGAACTCCGCGGCGCGGTCGTTTTGATTTGGACGGCATGACAGCCTCCTTCGTTCGGCAAGGCCAACGCGGGGGCTGTGTCGCGGTTCCTACGAGCCGACGACGTTGCCGCCGTTCGGATGCAGCACCTGACCGCTGATGTAGGACGCGTCCTCGCTCGCGAGAAACACGTAGCAGGGCGCGACTTCGTTCGGCTCGCCCGGACGCTGCATCGGCGCGGAGGCGCCGTGCTTCGAAACGTGCCTGGCATCGAACGACGCCGGAATGAGCGGCGTCCAGATCGGGCCCGGCGCCACGGCATTGACGCGGATACCGTCCTTGGTAAGCGCCTCCGACAGCGAACGTGTGAACGTGACGATCGCACCCTTGGTTGCGGAATAGTCGAGCAAGGTCTTGTGTCCCTGGTAGGCGGTGATCGACGCGGTGTTGACGATCGAGGCACCTTTTTTCATGTGCCGGAGCGCATGCTTGGCCATGAAGAAGAAGCTGAAGATGTTGGTGCGGAAGGTGCGCTCGATCTGCGCGGCATCGATCTCGCGCGGATCGTCGGTCTCATGCTGCTCGCCGGCATTGTTCACGAGAATGTCGATGCGGCCAAACTGCTCCATTGCAGCCTCGACTGCGGCTTCGCAAAAGTCCTCATCGCCGACGTCGCCGGAAAGCAGAATGGCCTCGCTGCCCTCGCGCCGGACCAGGTCGCGCGTGGCGTTCGCGTCCTTGTGCTCGTCGAGATAGACGATGGCGATTCTGGCGCCTTCGCGCGCCATCGCGACGGCCACTGCACGGCCGATGCCGCTGTCGCCGCCGGTGACGATCGCCACCTTGTCCTTGAGCTTTCCGACGCCGGGATATTTCGGCATGAATTGCGGCTCAGGCCGCATCTCGCCCTCGCGGCCGGGCTGCCGATTCTGTTGCTGCACGGGTTCCGTCTGGATGGACATGGAACTGGCCTCTTCAAACAACCTCTAATGTTTGAAGGCGAACGCTCAGGCCGCCGGGTCGTTCCTGTCAGGCAAACTCCAGGACCACGGAATCCACGGCGAGGCTGTCACCCTTCTTCGCGTGGATCTTCTTCACTCTTCCGTCGATCTCCGCGCGCAGCACGTTTTCCATCTTCATGGCCTCGACCACCGCAACGGTTTCGCCGGCCTTGACGTCCTGCCCTTCCTTGACCGCGATCGACACGACCAGGCCGGGCATGGGGCAGCGCACCTGCTTGCCGCTGTCCGTCATTTTCGGCGGCGGCATCAGCCGCGCATACGTCGCCTCGCGCTCGGTATAGACGTAAGCCGTGGTTTCGATACCGCGCCACGCAAGCCAAAAACCGTTCGGAATGCTGCGCACCTGCACCGATACCGGCTGGCCGTCGATGCTCCCGAACCAGAGCGGCTCGCCCGGTTTCCAGTCCGAACGCAGCCTGCGCGGCTTTTTGCCTCCCAGCTGCACTTCGATGATGCCCTCGTTGCGCCCGACCTGAAGCTTGAGCTCGTGCTCTCCGAGGCGCACGAGCCGGTTGCTCTCGCGTGTCACCTTGCGGCCGTTCACCTGGCCCGAGATGCGCCGCTTGCGCTCGCCGAGCACGTGATCGATCGCCGCGGCGACCGCCGCGAGCACGTCGGCGCGGTCGCCTGCCGGCGCGACCGGATGAACGCCGCCGGGAAATTCCTCGGCGATGAAGCCGGTGGAAAGCTTGCCGGCGCGCCAGCGCGGGTTCGCCATGATCGCCGCAAGGAACGGAATGTTGTGGCGAATGCCGTCGATCACGAAGGCGTCGAGCGCATCGGCCTGCGCATCGATCGCCTCAGCGCGCGTCGACGCATGCGTGACGAGCTTGGCGATCATCGGATCGTAGTAGAGCGAAATCTCACCGCCCTCTTCCACGCCGGTGTCGTTGCGCACGGTGACGCCCCGCTCGCTGCGCTCGGCGGGCGGGCGATAGCGCGTGAGCCGGCCGATCGAGGGCAGGAAATTGCGATACGGGTCTTCGGCATAAACGCGAGTCTCGACCGCCCAGCCGGTGAGCTTTACGTTTTTCTGTGTGAGCGAAAGTTTTTCGCCGGCCGCAACGCGGATCATCTGCTCGACCAGATCGATGCCGGTCACGAGCTCGGTCACCGGATGCTCGACCTGCAATCGGGTATTCATCTCGAGGAAGTAGAAGCTGCGATCCTGCCCGGCGACGAACTCGACCGTGCCGGCGCTGTCGTAGCCGACGGCCTTCGCCAGCGCCACCGCCTGCTCGCCCATCTTGCGGCGCGTTTTTTCATCGAGCAGCGGCGACGGCGCCTCTTCGACCACTTTCTGATTGCGGCGCTGGATCGAGCATTCGCGCTCGCCAAGGTAGATGACGTTGCCGTGCTTGTCGCCGAGCACCTGGATTTCCACGTGGCGCGGGTGGGTGATGAATTTTTCGATGAACACCCGGTCGTCGCCGAAGGACGACTTCGCCTCCGAGCGCGCGCGCGCGAAGCCTTCCGCAACCTCGGTCTTCGAATGCGCGACGCGCATGCCCTTGCCGCCGCCGCCGGCAGAAGCCTTGATCATCACCGGGTAGCCAATCGCGTCCGCGATCTTCACCGCTTCCTTCTCATCCGCGATGATGCCGAGATGGCCGGGCACGGTAGAAACTTTTGCCGCAGCGGCCGCTTTCTTCGATTCGATCTTGTCGCCCATGGCCGCGATGGCTTTTGAATTTGGGCCGACAAACACGATGCCGGCGGCCTCCAGCGCCTTGGCAAAAGCCTCGCGCTCCGACAGAAATCCGTAGCCCGGGTGAACGGCTTGCGCGCCAGTCGCCTTGCAGGCGGCGACGATCTTCTCGATGGAGAGATAGCTTTCAGCCGCCGGCGGCGGACCGATTGCAACCGCCTGATTCGCCATCGCCACGTGCAAAGCGTCGCGGTCGGCCTCCGAATAGACGGCCACCGTCTCGATGCCCATCCGACGCGCGGTCTTGATGATCCGGCAGGCGATCTCGCCGCGGTTGGCGATCAGGATGCGTTTGAACATGCGGGAATGAGTTTGGCCGGGTGGTCTCTTCGCGTTTCGATGCGCCCTGTTCGTACCTTACTGTCTCGCCGCACGGCAAACCAAGCGGCACGAAAAAATCCTTTCTCACATGCGGGCTCCGGCCAAATCATTGTTTTGCCGCGCCGGCAAGCGGCAGGCAATCGATGCTCTTTTTGCCGCAATCCCGATGCGCCCTATCCCCTGTTGCCCCAGATGTTTATATTAGTGCCGGAATTCAGCCGCATCGGTGAAAGCTGAGCAAGTATTGGAGGTTAGTCATGAGTTTGGCCATCAACGACACCGCCCCGGATTTCGAGGCGGACACCACTGAAGGGAGGATCCGCTTTCACGAGTGGCTCGGCAACTCCTGGGGCGTTCTGTTCTCGCATCCGAAGGACTTCACGCCCGTATGCACCACCGAGCTTGGAACCATGGCCAAGCTCAAGCCGGAATTCGACAAGCGCAATGCCAAGATCATCGGCCTTTCAGTCGACCCCGTGGAAAATCACAAGAAGTGGGGCCAGGACATCAAGGACGTGGTCGGCTTCGCGCCCAACTATCCGATGATCGGCGACACCGACCTGAAGATCTCGAAGCTCTACGGCATGCTGCCCGCCTCGACGAGCGGCACCTCCGAAGGCCGCACGCCGAACGATAACCAGACCGTGCGCAACGTCTTCATCATCGGTCCCGACAAGAAGATCAAGCTGATCCTCGTCTATCCGATGTCGACCGGCCGCAACTTCGACGAGGTGCTGCGCGTGCTTGATTCACTCCAGCTCACCGCCAAGCATCGCGTCTCGACGCCGGCGAACTGGAAGCAAGGCGAGGACGTGTTTCTCGGCGGTACGATCACCGATGAGGAGGCCAAGAAATTGTGGCCGCAAGGTATCAAGCAGCCCAAACCCTACATCCGCATCGGGTCGCAGCCGCGCGGCTGACGCGCCACCCGGAATGTGCAACAAGGGCGCGGGGATCCTCCCCGCGCCCTCTTGTTTTGCCCATGGCTGACCTCGCCTTCGTCCATCGCTTCGTTCCCGCAAGAACCGCCGGTCGCCGCCCGCTTCTGATGCTGCACGGCACCGGCGGAGACGAGAACGACCTCGTTCCGCTCGGTCAGCATTTGTCGCCCGGCGCCGCGCTGTTATCGCCGCGCGGCAAGGTGCTGGAAAACGGAATGCCGCGCTTCTTCCGCCGCGTTGCCGAAGGCGTATTCGACATCGACGACCTGAAGGCCCGCACACGCGAGCTCGCCGATTTCGTTGCGGCGGCGCGCGCGGCCCACGGGCTGGAAAAGCCGGTGGCGATCGGTTTTTCCAACGGGGCGAATATCGCGGCCTCGCTCATTCTCATGCAGCCAGAAGCACTCGATGGCGCCGTGCTGATGCGCGCCATGCTGCCGTTCGAGCCGCAGCCTGCGCCCGCCCTGAATTCCCTTCCCGTGCTCTTGCTTTCCGGCGAGGCCGACCCGATTGTTCCGGCCGCATCGCGCGATCGGCTTGCGGCCGTGCTCAAGGATGCGGGCGCGGCGGTGACGCATCACGTGATGCCGGCGGGGCACAATCTCATATCGCACGACCTTGCCCTCGCCGCGCAATGGCTGGAGCACCTCCGATGATCGAAAACGCCGAAAAGCAACCGGCTTACGCGCAATTTCTGGGCCTGAAGATCACGCACCTGTCGCCCGAGCGGGTCACGGCCGAGCTTTTTGCGCGGCCCGAATTCAACAATCGGCACGGCATCATGCACGGAGGTGCGATCATGTCGCTTGCCGACAATCTCGGCGGCACCGCGACGACCGCCAACCTCAAGCCCGGCCAGACGACCGCGACCATCGAGAGCAAGACCAATTTCTTCGCCGCCATCCCGATCGGCGACACGGCGACCGCCGAATGCACGCCGCTGCATCGCGGCAGCAGGACGATGGTGTGGCAGACGAAGATCACCCGCAGCGACGGCAGGCTTGCCGCGATCGTCACGCAGACGCAGATGGTGCTCGAATCGCGCGGCCGGTGAATTGCCGGCTCCGCGGACTGTTTACAGGATTGTGGCTGGACGCCGGTTGCGGGCGGCGCTTATGATTCGGTCGGGAGTCTGAACCGGGGGGTTCACGCCTTTGAGCTTTTACGATCAGGCCTGCGATGTGGTCCGCTCGATCTACGACCGCCGCATCGACACGCCGGCCATTCTCGATCCTGCGCTATATTTCCCTGACGCGGCCCGCTTCACGAAACGCTGGCAGGATATCCGCCGCGATGCGCTCACCATCCGCGGCAATCTCGACATGGTGCCGCGCTTTCACGAAATCATGGGCGCACAGACCGACATTTCCGCGCGCGACGGGCGCGACTGGCGGATGTTCATCCTGAAGGCTTACGGCGTCGAGATCGAGCAGAACGTGAGGCGCTGTCCGACGATCGCGTCGCTGATCGAGGACCAGCCGCACATCGTCTCATGCGTGCTGTCGTTTCTCGCGCCGGGCAAGCATCTGCCGAAGCACCGCGGACCGTTCCGCGGCGTCCTGCGGTTTCATTTGATGCTGTCGATGCCAAGCGACGCGGAAGGCCGGCCGGCCTGCGTAATGGACGTGAACGGCAAGGAGTATCGCCTCGCCGACGGCGAGACGCTGCTGTGGGATGATACCTATCCGCATGAAGTGTGGAATCGCGGCGATGAAGTCCGTATCGCGCTGCTGCTCGACATCTGGCGGCGCCATATGCCGAAGGACATGGAATTGCTGTCACGGCTGGTGATCGGCGGCGTGGGCTTGCGCATGCGCATGGGCGGCATCGCGTACGGCGGCTGACCGCAGAAGTCCGGAACCAACCCGGTTTTTTCAAAGTTATCGGGAAGGACAGCATCCGGAGCGAACGATCATGGCCTCTCCAAATCCCGGCGGCCACGAGCCCCAGATTGATCCGGCGCTTCTCGAAGATCGCCCGGGGGACCGCGCGAGCACGCTGCAAATCTGGATCACCGGCATCGCGGTCGTGGTCATTCTCGGTATCTTCTTTTTTGGCCTGAGCAACCAACGCAACGAAACCAGCAACGCGAGCGGGCAGCAGATGGCTGCGACGCAAGTTGCGCCGGCCGGTCAGACGACGCCGCAGCAGGGCGAATCGGGCAAATCCACGCCGCCGCCCGCCGCGCAGAAGCAGACGAACCAGAAGAGCGGCAACCAGAACACGCAGCCGTCGACGCAAGGCGGAGGCGGCGGCCTCCAGCAGGCCAACCAGCCGCAACATCCGAATCAGCCGACCAAGGCCAGCCAGCAGGAGAACAAGGCGCAGCAGATCATCAATCAAAACGCCGCGCAGGCTCCCGGCGGCAGCGCGACGACGGGACAAGGGCCGGCAAATCAGAATGGCGGCAACCAGGCTTCGCCTCCGGCCGGCAAGCAGCCGCAGCAGAACGGGACGGCGCAATCACCGCAGCAAACCGGGCAATAAAGCGGGGTTCCAGCCCGTGCGGCGTCAGCCGAGCAGCGCGTAGATGCCGTAGCCGAGCGAGGCGCTCACGATGGCTTCAAGGGTCTGGAACTGCGTCCCCGTGATGGCGTCGCCGAGGTGCGGAAAGATCATGCGCCCGACCGGCAGCATGACCGCGGCAACCAATCCGACGCATAACAGACGTTTGACGATCGCACTATTGCTCATTCGGTATCTCCCCCTGAGGCTTTGCGCCTTTTGAGAATTATTTTGTCACGGGTCCGGGGCTGTTCGCAACATCGCGCTCACTGCGCGAATGCCGCATCCACGGGAACTCGATAGCCGTTGGCAAGCCGGTTGGTTTCGTTGGCCATTCCGGTGACAGCCATGATTTCGCCAAACACGGCGTCGGTCATTCCGGCCCTGCGCGCCGCCGCGGTGTGACTGGCGATGCAATAGGCGCAGCCGTTGGTCACGCTGACGGCGAGATAGATCATTTCCTTGGTCAGCGGATCGAGCGCGCCGGGCGCCATGATTTCCTTCACACTTTCCCAGGTCCGTTTCAGGGTCGCCGGATCGCGCGCGAGATATTTCCAGAAGTTGTTCACGTCCGGTACGTTGCGGGTCTTCTTGATGTCGTCGAACACGGCGCGGACGGCGGGCGAGGCATCGGCATATTCGACAGGCGGCGAGGTCATGGCGGACTCCCTTTTTGTGCGCGCGTCGTCTAGCACAATCGGCGCGGCCATCCGCAGCGTGGGCGCTCGCGCGCAAGGGGAAAAAGGCAATGACGACATGGTGCCGTTTCGAGCAAGGCGGCGCGGCCGGCTACGGAACTGTTGAGGGCGACGCCGTCATCGCGGTCGAAGGCAGCCCGTTCGGACCGCATCGGCGCACCGCCCGCGCCTACCCGCTTGCCGCGGTCAAGCTGCTGATCCCGACCGTGCCGCAAACCTTCTTCTGTGTCGGCGTGAACTACGCCGATCACGTCCGCAAGATGGCGGAAAGGCGCGGCAAGGAGCCGGTCTTCCCGAAGCGGCCCGATATCGGCTACCGCGCCAACAACGCGCTGATCGCGCACGAGGAAGACATCGTGAAACCCGCCGACGCCGGCGAGCAGTTCCAGTATGAAGGCGAGCTGGTGGCGGTGTTCGGCAAGCGCTGCCGCAAGGTCTCGCGCGAGAACGCGCTCGATTACGTGTTCGGCTGGACGATCGGCAACGACGTGAGCGAACGCTCGTGGCAGGCAAGCGACCGCACGCTTTGGCGGGCGAAGAACGCGGACACCTTCAAGCCGATGGGGCCGTGGATCGTTACCGGATTGAACCCCGCCGACATGACGACAATCATCCGCGTCAACGGCCGCGAAACAGACCGCTTCGCCACCAATAACATGATTTTCGACACGGCAACCTATATCGCGGAGGTTTCGAAGTATTGCACCATCGAGCCCGGCGACGTGATGTGGATGGGCACCGACGGCGTGCCGCAGAATATCGCGCCGGGCGATAGCGTCGAGATCGAGATCAGCGGCATCGGCACGCTGCGCAACCGCGTCATCGCCGGGACTTAAGGAGAGCATCATGCCGAAAACGCCGAATTATTTTCAAGGCAAGACCATCATCATCACCGGCGCGGCGAGCGGCATCGGCCGCGCCACCGCGCTCATCTTCGCGCGCGAAGGCGCCAACGTGGTGTGCGCCGACATCAACGAGAACGGGGTCAAGGAGACGGTCGAGAAGATCAACGATCTCGGCAACCAGGCGCTCGCGCTGACCATCGACGTGACGGACCGCGCGGCGGTCAACGAGATGATCGAGCTTGCGATCGACGGATTCGGCCGCGCGCACTTCCTGTTCAATTCGGCCGGCGCCGCGCTCAAGCGCGCGAAGTTTCTCGAAATCGACGACGACCTGCTGGAGCGCACGTTCGATCTCAATTTCAAGGGCACGTTCTACGCGATGCAGGCCGTGCTGCCGCACATGCTCGAAAACGGCGGCGGCACCATCGTCAACGTCGCCAGCATGGCGGCCAAACGCGGCGGCCCCGGCTCGTCGGTGCACTACGCGGCGGCGAAAGGCGCGGTGAATTCACTGACGCTCGGCGTGGCGCGCGAATTTGCCAGGCAAAACATCCGTTGTCTCTCGATCTCGCCCGGCCCGATCAAGACGCCGTTCCAGGCCGCGGCTTCATCGTCGCCCGAACTCATCAAGCGCTTCCTCGACGACGTGCCGATGGGCCGCTTCGGCGAGCCGGAGGAAATCGGCGAACTGGTGCTGTTCATGTGCTCGGATGCCTGCCCGTTCATGACGGCCGACACGGTTTATGTGAACGGCGGCGGCGGCTGGCGCTGAGACAGCATTTTGCGCGGAATATACGTGACGACCCGTTGTTAGCTTGCGAGGCTGATCCGGCCGCAAGGGGAGATGTCGCATGAACCGCATCTTTACATCCGCATTCGCCGCTGCCCTTCTCTCTTTTCCTGTCCTGGCTTACGCGCAAACTCAGCCCGACTTTTCGAAGATCGACGTCAAGGCGTTCGATCTCGGCCACCGCACCTGGATGCTCGAAGGCGCGGGCGGCAACGTCACCGTTGCCACCGGCGACGACGGCGTCATCATGGTCGACGGCCAGTTCGCGCCGATGCACGACAAGCTCAAGGCGGCGATCGCCGCCGTCTCCGGTCAGCCGATCAAGTTCCTGGTCAACACGCACCATCACGGCGATCACACCGGCGGCAACGCGGGCTTTGCCAGGGAAGGCACGGTCATTGTCGCGCACGTCAATGTGCGCAACTTCCTGGCGGCGGGAACGACCAGCAACACCACCGGCGTCAAGGTGCCGCCGGTTTCCGGCGCCGGACTGCCGAGCAAAACCTATGACGACGACACCGGCCCCGTGCTGGAAGTCAAAGGCCGCAAGGCGATCCTGAAGCATCCGGCCCACGCGCATACCGGCGGCGACACCTACGTCTATTTCCCGGAGGCCAATGTGCTCTCGACCGGCGACACCTTCACCAACGGGCGCTATCCGAACATCGACTGGGTGAACGGCGGCAACATCAGCGGCATGATCGCGGCGACCGACGCTTACCTCGCGCTGGCGAACGACCAGACCAAGATCGTGCCCGGCCACGGTCCGCTCGCCAACAAGACGCAACTCGCCGCGTTCAACGCGATGCTGAAGACCGCGCGCGACCGCATGGCGAAGCTGATCGCGGAAGGAAAAAGCGAGGACGAAATCTACGCCTCAAAGCCGTTTGCCGACTTCGACGCCAAAATGAAGGCGAGCGAGCTGCAATCGAAGAATTTCATGAAGGTTGTGTATCACTCGCTGAAGCAGTGAGTGAGCGAAGGCCAACCCATGCTGTCATGCGCGGGCTTGACCCGCGCATCCCGCTTGGGGACGCAATGCCTCCCTAAACGAGATGGCCGGGACAAGCCCGGCCATGACACATTCTTCTGGCGGCCCCTACTCCAGATATTTGCTCGGCGGATAGTCGCGCGAGAAGATCGGCTGCTGGACGAATTTCTTCGGGTCATACGTCCAGAACTGGCTCACCTGCGGATAGGTTTTGATGATGGTGTTGGTGAGCTTGCCGTTCACGCGCGCCACCTTGCGGATGTGGATGTCGAGGATCGGCGTGCCGTATTCGTCGAGCCGCACCGGACCGATGGGGCCGTGGTTGAGCCTAACCTCGCGCATCGCTTTCAGGAACGCCGGCGCGTCATCGGTCTTGCCCTTGGTCGTCTTCAGCGCCTCCTCGATGATGAGCAGCGCGGTGTAGGGCCCGGCGGTGTAGAAGCCGGGATCGTGGTGATAAAGCTGGTTGATGCCGGCGACGAACTTCTTGTTGTCCGGCGTGTCGAGGCCCGCCGCATACCAGCCGCCGGTGTAGACGCCGACCGCTTCGTTGCCCATCACCTTGAGGATGCCCTCGTCGGTCATGGTGGTATTGCCGAGCACCGCCATCTTGCCCTTGAGCCCGAACTCGGCGAATGCCTTCAGGAAGCGCAGCGGATTCGAGCCGGCAAAGCCGGTGTAGATCGCGTCGACGTCCGGCTTGATCTGCGCGAGATAGACGCCGTACTCCGGCGCGTTCAGCGGCGGCCACAGCTTCTGCACGATCTTGCCGCCGGCGCCCTCGAAGCCGAGCTGGAAGCCGCCGGCGCCCTCGTGGCCGTAGGTGAAGTCTTCGGCGACGATGCAGATCTTCTTGAACTTCAGATCCTTCGCGGCGTAATCGCCGAGCGGATAGGTCACCTGCGGCGCGGTACCGAAGGCGTGCAGCACATAAGGATGCGGCTGGCGCGCTTTCAGGTCGACGGTCGCGGCCGACGTTGTCGTGATCAGCGGCACCTTCGACTGCTTGACGTAGCTGTCCATCGCCAGCGCTTCGTTGGTCGCCAGCGGGCCGATCGACACCTGCACCTTCTCGCGCTCGACCAGCTCCTGCAATTTGGTTTTTGCGAGCGCCGGCGAGCCGGCGGTGTCCTGCGTGATCAGCTCGACCTTGCGGCCGGCGATCATGCCGTTGCGCTC
>DASSRW010000132.1:0-6655 GCA_035701545.1 Pseudolabrys sp. | reverse complement strand
AACGTCTTTCCGGCGCATTACAAGGACGACCTGCTTGCGTTCCTGCGCACCTACCTGAACGATCCGAGCCACATCAAGGAGGCGCAGGTCTCGGCGCCGGTCCGCAAGAAGATGGGCCTGGGCGAGCGCTACATAACTTGTATGCGCTTCAATGCCCGGAACGCCGACGGCAAATACCTCGGCAGCAAGGAGAGCGCGGCCGTTTATGTCGACGGCAAGTTCAACCGGTACATCGATGGCGGGCGCGACGCACGCGAATCAGAGGCCGCGCGCCAGGTAAAGGACCTGTGCAAGGACGTGCCGCTCGCGCCTTTCCCGGAGCTCGAGAAACTGACGCGCTAAAGCGGCGAATCCGGGGATTCGCGCGCATGGCAAAGCCGCCGGGCCGTAGAGGCTCGGCGGTTGTCCAGATCAGTGAGTGAGGCCGAAAGTGAACGACGCGAAGGAGGAGGGCGGCGGGGTCACTTGACCTTGAGGTTCTCCGCGGATGTCTTCCCGCGGTTCTCGACGAGTTCGTACTGAACGGTCTGGCCTTCATTCAGCGTGCTAAGGCCTGCGCGCTCGACTGCGGAGATGTGAACGAACACATCCTTCCCGCCTTCTTGCGGCTGAATGAAGCCATAGCCCTTCGTCGGATTGAACCACTTAACGGTGCCCTGCGGCATTGCTTTGCTCTCCGGAAGTAAAACATAGTGCGGGGGTAGTCTGGCACAGTCGGGAACTGCCGGAAAGGTCTTTCGCGCGGCTGGCTGCCGGACGGGCGCCTTATTTCTGTGCCTGAGCAGGCGCGGCGATTCGCGTGGGGCGGTGCCGGGTGAGGGACTTGAACCCCCGACCAACGGTTTACAAAACCGCTGCTCTACCGCTGAGCTAACCCGGCGTCCCGTGCCCCGAGAGCTATCAGTGTCACCGAACCGTCACAAGCACCCATGCGGACGCGCCCGGCCGACAGAGCCGGGACTTGATGGCTTCTCGCATTGCCCCGGCAAGCCGCTGCACGACGTGACCCGCGCAGCCACGGCGATGCGCTGCCAGGTTCACGCACGCGTCTGCCGACCGACGGCATTAAGTTTAACGCACGCATTCGCGCGGCCCGGCCGCAGGCTCGCCGCTTTGTGGCCGCTTTGCACGGATACGAACAAGGACGTCACGGCGATTAATGTTACCCCGTGATCGGGCGTGGCAATCTCGCCGCTTTGACTAAAATGCCGGCGAATATTCGAAGCGCTGAAAGTCACCGGACATGCGCGCTCTGTTCGTCATCGGCTCGGTTGGTTTGGCGATCGCCGCTGCGGCGCCGGCGCGCGCGGCGGACTATGATTATGCGGTCGCCGGCGTGCGCGCGGTGCCGTTCGTCATCTACGACTATGAACCGGGCATCGCGGTGCGCGCTTACTGGCTGCCGCCGTGGCGCAACCATCACTATTTTCCGCGCGGACAAAAAATAACAACCGGCGTGCATCACGGCGGGACATCGCGGCCGCATCGGACAAGGCCGGCGCAGGATTTCCACCGCGAGTGGTCGACGCCGTCCGGCTGCAATGTCTGCGGAGCCGAGACGCCGTATTCCGGGCTCGGGCCGGCTCAGCAAAACAGCGATAGCTCATTCGCCGGCAATGATGAGAGCGTCATCCACGCCGACGCCGACGTGACGGTTCTGGGGCCGGACCGCATGGACATTCGCTTGTCGCGCAAGCCCGGCGGCAAGCCGCAATAGAAATTTCAGCGATAGCGGGGCGCGAGCGGCGGGTGAAAGCCCGCCGTTTTGCTTTTCACGCGCGGTCGAGCCGCCGGCTCGCCACGTAAAGCGCGAGCGCCGCCGCGTTCGAGACGTTCAGGCTCTTGATCGCGCCCGGCAGATCGATGCGCGCGACGTGGTCGCACGTTTCGCGCGTCAGCTGGCGCAGGCCTTTGCCTTCCGCGCCGAGCACCAGCGCCAGCGGCGCGCGCAGCGCGATCGATGCCAGATCGGCATCGCCGCTGCTGTCGAGCCCGATAACGAGAAAGCCATTCTGCTTGAGCGCGGCGAGCCCGCGCGCGAGGTTCTGCACGTTGATGAGCGGCACGTGCTCGAGCGCGCCGGAGGCGGCTTTCGCCAGCGCGCCGGTTGTGTCCGGACTGTGCCGGTGCGTCGTCACGATGGCGCTTGCCGCAAAGGCCGCGGCCGAACGGAAGATCGCGCCGACATTGTGCGGATCGGTGATCTGGTCGAGCACCAGCACGACGCCGCTCGCGGCCAAATCCTCGACGGCCGGCGCGGGCAGCGGATCGGCTTCAATGTAAAGACCCTGGTGCACGGCATCGGGCGCAAGCCGCTCCGCAATCGCGCCGGGCCGCACGATCTCCGGCGCGACTGCCGGCCGGAGTCCTTCGTCGGCGAGGCGCCGCGCGGCGTTTTCGGTCGCCAGCAGCCTGCGCACACGCCGCGCCGGATTTTTCAGCGCCGCCACCACCGTGTGCCAGCCGTACATGACGGCGGTGCCGTCGTCCTCCGGCCGCAGGCTTTCGCGGCGGGCGCGCTGGAACCGCTCGCGCCGCTCGATCTGCTCGCGCGTTGCGCCGGGTTTCTGGGGTCTGCGCGGCATTTCTGGGTTGCCGGAGGGAAAATCGGCTGGTGGGGGAAGTAGGACTCGAACCTACGAAGGCATAGCCAGCGGATTTACAGTCCGCCCCCTTTGCCGCTCGGGACATTCCCCCATTCTCGCCGCCTGGAATGGGATTTTGGCGCGTTTATGGGGAGGCACCGCATCCAAGTCAACTTTCGGCTTGTTCCGATGCGAATGGATCAAGTAAGCCTCGCCTGCCACTATCATTTCAGCAGCGATCATGTAAGACGGCGCGCGGCAATCGCGGGTGTAGCTCAATGGTAGAGCAACAGCCTTCCAAGCTGATGACGAGGGTTCGATTCCCTTCACCCGCTCCACTCGCCTTCGCCAAGGCTTCGGCGAGCAAGGCCTTCGCGTGGCGAGTGTCCGCCGAAGCTTTAGCGAAGGCGGACGAGGTTCATACAAGCGCCGGCAGGCTGCGTCGCCGAAGGACACTGAATGGGCAGGCAGGCCGCGATCTCGCTTTACATAGCGGCGATGATCGCCGTTATCGTCGGCGTCGATCTCGCGTTCTTCAGAAACCGGTTCTGGGAACGGCTGATGGTGAATATCGGCATCGTTCTGGTGTTCGCGGCTTTCTACTTCAGGTTCCTCTCGCGCCCGTGACCGGGGCCTCCAAAAATTCAAACTGAGGCACGAGCGGGCTTTGCCCGCCCTTGAAATCTGCTATCCACTCGGCGTGCAAAAGAGTCGGGGCCTCATGTCCAAACAGGCGATGCGCGAGGAAGCCGAGCGGCTGGTGCGCGAGGCGATGGAGAAAAGGGGTGTCGCCGTGAAGCAGGGCGACACGCGCATCGAGGCCATTTGCGGGAAATGCGGCGCGAAGAACCGCGTGACCGCGCCCAAGGGCCAGCTCCGCACCAAGTTCACCTGCAAGGAATGCGGACACAAGCAGGATACATTGTGAGGCTGGACCAGTACGGGTTTCAGCTCCGCTCCTCCGCCGGCTTGATGTGGCGGAACGAGAACAGCAGCGCGACGTCGTAGGCGATCTTGAGCGCGCCGCAGATCACGAGCGGCAGGCCGGAAAAGCTCGTCGCGATCAGGAATCCGGAAAGCGCGGGGCTGATCGAGGCGGCCAAGCTGCGCGGCACCGCCGTCACGCTCGCGGCCGCAGGCCGTTCCGGCGGCGTCACCACGGCCATCACGTAGGACGTGCGCGTCGGAACGTCCATTTGCGACAGCGCCGCGCGGCCGAGCAGCAGCGCCAGCGTCAGCCAGAGGCTCGGGGAAAACGCCGCCAGAATGAGAAAGATGCTGGACGGGATGTGCGTGAAGACCATTGTATTAACGAGCCCGATCCGTTCCGCAATCCGCGCCGCGATCGGGTACGAAAACGCGCTTAACACGCTCGCCCAGAAGAAAAACAGGCCGGCGGCGGAGAGCGACAGGTCGAAGCGCTCGAACAGCCACAAGGCGAGCAGCGACTGCACGACAAACCCGCCCGCAAACGCATCGATGCTGAACAACGCGGCCAGCCTGTAGACGACGCCGCGCGAGGGGCCGAGCGGGGCGGCGGGCCTTGCCTCCTGCGCCTGCGCCGGAGGCAGCAGCCGGTAGAGCGCCGCGCAGACAAGGCCGAGCAGGGCATAGAGGTAGAACATCAATTTGAACGCGCCGATCTTGCCGGTGCCGCCGAGCACGATGAAATCCGGAAGCGCCGCCGCAAGCGCGCCGGCTGCGCTCGACAATGCGCCGATCAGGCTATAGCGCGCGAAGATGCGCGTGCGCTCCTGATCGGCAGCGTCGCGCGCGAGCGTTGCGTGCTCGAGCGGCACCAGCACGCCGAGGTCGCCGCTCGACGGATTGATCGTGCCGAAGAAGGCGACGAACGAAACCAGCGCAACGTGCTGCGCAGCCGGAAATGCGAGCCCGGTCGCCACGATCAGCATCGCCCCGCCGATCATCAGGTGACGCAAATCGTGCCGCGGCGCGATGAGGCCGACGGCCAGCGTCAGCAGCGCCGTACCGAGCAAGGATGCGGTCGCCACAAAGCCGATCTGCGCGGGTGAGAAGCCGGCGGCGGCGAGATAGGCGGGCAGGATGATGATCGCAAAGCCGTCGCCGAATCCGCGCAGGCCGCGCGCGCAATAGAGGAGGGTGATGTGAGACCGCGCAGAGGCCGGCATCGTCATCTCCAGAAGGGCTTGCGGGCTTCCCGGACGGCCTGCTCGCGGGTTATGCCGATGTCTCGGAGCAGGCGGCCGTCCAATCCCAGAAGCGCCTTGCGCTGCCGGTGCCGTTCAAGACAACGGATCGCGAATGCGGCCCAGCGCTTTGCCGCCGAATAAAGCGGCCAACGCACCCGGGCGCGCCGGCCAGCGGATCGATCGGTTCCGATTGAGGAGCAGGTGGTGCTGCCGCACGACATGTCTCACCTCCTTGCGGAGCGAGACAACGCTTGGCCTGGCAGCTGACCGGGCGGTTGTCACAGGCCCGGACCGGCGACGAGGTAAGCAAGGATTGCGGCCGAGTTCAAGCCGATGGCGGGCCCGCCAGGCCGCGGCCGCTTTCTCGGAGGGATTCGGCCGGCAAAGGCCCGCGCCTTTTCAGGCGCGCCCGCGCCGGAAACGCTTGCAAATCCAGCATCCATAATGCATGACATCCCGGCGGCGGGCCTCTATGGTCCGCCGCAGCCGCTTTTCGGAGGAGTGTAGCTCAATGGCTAGAGCACCGGTCTCCAAAACCGGGGGTTGGGGGTTCGAGTCCCTCCACTCCTGCCAGGCGGCACGCCGGGATTAACTTTCGCCGCGAAGGCGCGAGCGAAAATCGCCGGCCGGCATTACATTAGGACTCGTTATGGCAAGAGTGTCACCGTTCAAGTTCCTCGAAGAGGTGCGCAGTGAGACCAACAAGGTCACCTGGCCCTCGCGCCGGGAGACCCTGATCACGACCGCCATGGTGTTCGTGATGGTCGGGATCGCGTCGGTGTTCTTCCTGTTTGCGGACGAGATCATCCGCGTGGCGGTGACGTTCGTGCTGGGCCTGGCTGGCTGAGGCATTTGAGATGAGCGACACGGCGACAACGACCAAACCCAAGCGCTGGTACATCGTCCACGCCTATTCGAATTTCGAGAAGAAGGTGGCGGAATCGATCCGCGAGCAGGCCAAGCAGCGTGGCCTCATGGATCACTTCGAGGAAGTGATGGTGCCGACCGAGAAGGTCGTCGAGGTGCGCCGCGGCCGCAAGGTCGACGCCGAGCGCAAGTTCTTCCCCGGCTACGTACTGGTGAAGATGGATTTGACCGACGAGGTCTACCACCTCATCAAGAACACGCCGAAGGTCACCGGCTTTCTCGGCACCGACAAAAAGCCGATGCCGATTTCGGACGCCGAGGCCGACCGCATCCTGCATCAGGTGCAGGAAGGCATCGAGCGGCCGAAGCCGTCGGTCACCTTCGAGGTCGGCGAGCAGGTGCGCGTGTCGGACGGGCCGTTCGCCTCGTTCAACGGCACGGTGGAAGAAGTCGACGAGGGCCGTTCGCGCGTGAAGGTCGCGGTGTCGATCTTCGGCCGCGCAACGCCGGTCGAGCTCGAGTTCGGGCAGGTGGAGAAGCTCTGAGCGCGCCACCGCGGTGACATCTGACAAAACAATCGCAGCGGCACCGGCAAGCACGTCAATTCAAGAGACCATGTCGCAGCAGCTCGGCGCCCGCGGCGATGACCGCGAGCAACACCAGTTTCCTGAATGTCTCAGCCGCGATTTTGTCGCGCATATGTTGTCCGACGTACATGCCGAGCGCGACTGGCAACGTCGCAGCCGTCGAGACTGAAACGTCAAGCCAATTGAACTGGCGGCTGGCCGTCAGAAGGACTGCCAGCAAGCCGGCGGAGACAACGAGGTAGAGTGACGCCTCCTTGGTGAACGCCTTTCCGCGCAATCCCTTTGCAAGCAGAAATATGAAAACCAGCGGTCCCGCCATGGCCGCGATGCCTCCCAGAATCCCGCCGAAAAATCCGAATGTGAGACCGGCTGGTAAAATCAGGCGAGAGTGAAGTTGCAGCGTCGGGGCGAGCAGCGTGATGCCGCCGATACCAATAAGCACTAG
>DASSRW010000131.1:0-5689 GCA_035701545.1 Pseudolabrys sp. | reverse complement strand
AACGGGCACGGCTTGGGATTAAGCTGACAGAAGCGCAGGAAGTCGGGCGCAAGACTCTGCGGCAGGATGGCGAGATTGCCCTGCACGTAACCGGGCGCAAGGCCGGCGGTCGCGCCCCGATGCTCGCCGCGCCGGATCGTCAGTCGCGCAGCGAGGCTGGGCGAGTGGCGCTGTGCGTCGTCTTTACGCATCTGCGCGATGGCCATTGTGCAGCTCCGCTCCTGCGATGCTTTGAACTTAGCATCGGCGCTGTGCCGGTTCGAGGGTGCGCCGCCGGAGCGCCCGCGCGCCGCGGTCCGTCAAGTTAGCAGTTGAATATCGGACGGGGATCGCGTTTGCTTAAGGCTTCAATAAAAGCCCGAAACGGGCGCGTCGTAGGGAGGGATTGGTAATGTCGCAAACTTCAGGTTTGGCGCGGCTTGCAGCGCTGCTCGCGGTTTCTTCGCTTGCGGCAGTCGGGCCCGCGCATGCGCAGCAGGCCGCAGCGCCCGTCAAGCTCGGCATCGTCTCGTTTCTGACCGGACCGGCCGCTGCGCCGTTCGGCATCCCCGGCCGCAACGGGGCCGAGATCGTCATCGAGGCGCTGAACTCCGGCAAGGCGCCGGCGCCGTACAACACGGTCGGCCTTGGTGGCAGCAAGATCGAAGCGAAGTACGTGGACGAAGCCGGCTCCGCCGCGAACACGGTCACCGAATTTCGCAATCTCGTGCAGCGCGATCAGGTCGACGCGGTCGTCGGCTATGTGTCTTCCGGCAGCTGCCTGGCGGTGACGCCGGTTGCGGAAGAACTGAAAGAGCTGACCGTCTTTTACGATTGCGGCACGCCTCGCATTTTCGAGGAAAAGCCGCGCAGCTACGTTTTCCGCGTCAGTCCGCATGCGACGATGGATAACGTGGCAGCCGCGCGTTACGTTCTCGCCAAGAAAAAAAATCTGAAGAGTTATTCTGGCATCAACCAGAACTACGCCTGGGGCCAGGACTCGTGGCGCGACTTCGTCGGCGCAATGAAAGTGCTGGCGCCGAAGGTGACCGTCGACAAGGTTCTGTTCCCGAAAGTCTTCGCGGGCGAATACGGTGCGGAGATATCGACCCTGCTCACATCGAAGTCGCAGGTATTGCATTCGAGCTTTTACGACGGCGACCTCGAAGCGTTCATCTATCAGGAGCAGGCGCGCGGTCTCGACAAGCGCATGACCATGATTCTGACCACGGGCGAGGCCGCCATCGGGCGTCTGAAGGACAAGATGCCCAATGGCACGATCATCGGCGGGCGCGGTCAGAACGGTCCGCTGGCGCCGAAGTCGGCGCTCAACGACTGGTTCCAGAAAATCTACACCGATCGCTACAATGTGCCGCCGACGTATCCGGCTTACCAGATGGCGCAGTCGCTGCTCGGCCTGAAGCTCGCTTACGAGAAGGCGCAGAAAGCCGCGGGCAAAAAGCCGACCACTGACCAAATCGCGGCCGCTTTCAAGGGCCTCGAGTTCGACGCGCCGGCCGGTCACTTCAAGATGGCGCTCGGCGACGGCCACCAGGGCATCTCGGCGACGGCGTACGGCACGTATCGCTTCGACAAGAAAACGAAGACGCCGGAGATTGTCGACATCGTGCGCTACCCCGCCGAATGCGTGAATCCACCGCCCGGGATCGATGCCGACGCCTGGATCAAGGGCGGCATGAAAGGCGCAAAGTGCGACTAGGGCCGGCGCATTGATCAAAGGTGCGGAGGAGTGCCTTGTACCCTCCGCATCGGCCTCTGTTCTACGTGAGCGGAACCATCACCGGGCCGTTCGTGTCCTCGCGTAAGCGCCGACCCAGATCGCAGAAGAGCTGGATTCCCGCCTGCGCCGGAATGAGCGGAGAAAGTTCAGCCGAGCGCTGGCTTGAGAACTGACGGGAATTGCCGTGCTGCTGACCGTCCTTTCCATTCTGACCGACGGGCTCGCCTACGCGGCGTATTTGTTCATCATTGCCATTGGCCTGACGCTGATCTTCGGCGTCATGAAAATTCTCAACGTGGCGCACGGCTCGTTCTATGCCTTTGGCGCCTACGGCGCGGCGACGGCGGTCGGCATCTACTTCAACGGCCACGACTGGTACGCGGCCGGCGGCTTTCTGTTCATGATTCTCGTCGCCATGGCGATTGGCCTTGTCATGGGCCTCATCCTTGAGCGCGGCCTGCTTCGCCTCGTCTACGGCAAGGACGAGGTCGTCATCGTCCTGGTGACCTACGCCGTATTCCTCATTCTGGAAGACATGGTCGTCCTGATCTGGGGCGCGCAGTCCTATGCCGCCTATCAGCCGATGGTCGCGGCCGGCAGCGTCGACGCCGGGGACCTCGTGCTGTCGAACTACGACATTCTCCTGGTGGTGCTCGCGGCCTTCCTGGCCGCGCTCGCCTACTGGGCGCTCAAGTTCACGCGCTACGGCCGCCTGCTCACCACCGTCATCTTCGACCGGGAGGTCGCCGCCGCTTTCGGCATCAACGTCACGGTCGTTTACACCGTGACATTCCTCATTGGCGCAATGCTAGGCGCGCTCAGCGGCGCGGTAATGGCGCCGAAGATATCGGTGACGCTCGGCATCGGCGTCGAGGTCATTGTGCTGGCGTTCGCCGTCGTCGCCATCGGCGGCATGGGTTCCATCGAAGGCGCGCTGGTCGGCGCGCTGATCGTCGGCATCTGCCGCGCGGCGGCGGTGCACCTGGTGCCGCAGATCGAGTTGTTCGTCATTTACGGCGTGATGGCGATCGTGCTCATCGTGCGGCCGTACGGCCTGTTCGTGCGCGCGCAGCCGCGAAAGATTTGACATGGGAACGCGGGCGCAGCTCCTGGGTGGATTGGCGTTCCTCGCCGCCGCCGTGGTCGCGCCTTTCCTGCCGGATTGGGTCGTCTCGCTCGCCACCATCGCCTTCGCCAATGCGCTGGTCGTGCTCGGCCTGATCGTGCTGTGGCGCGCCGGTCTCGTCTCGTTCGGGCAGGCGCTCTACTACTGCATCGGCGCCTATGTCGTCGCGCTGATCGGGCGCTGGATCGGCTTTGCCGATGGCATCGTTCTGGTGCTGCTCGGCGGCGTTGCCGCCGGCCTTGTCTCGTTCCTGATCGGGTTCCTGATCGCGCGCTACCGCGAAATCTTCTTCGCCATGCTCAGCCTCGCCTTGTCGATGATCCTCTACGGCGTGCTGGTGAAGACGGAATCGCTCGGCTCGACCGACGGCTTCAGCGTGCTCACGCCGACGTTTTTCGGCTACACGCCGCACGGCGAGGCGCTGAACCTGACGCTCTACTGGTTCACGCTCGCCATTTGCGCGTTGAGCGCGCTTGGCGTCGGCGCCTACTTCCGCAGCATCGCCGGCGCGCTTGCCGCGCCGGTGCGCGACAACGAAATCCGCGTCGAGTTCCTCGGCGTTTCGGTCGCCCGCGTCGTTCACGCGAAGGTGGTCATCGCCGGCGTGCTCGGCGGCCTCGGCGGCGCGCTGGCCGCGCTGGCGATCGGCCACGTCGATCCGAACATGGCGTACTGGACGACGTCCGGCAGCTTCGTGTTCGTTGCAATCCTCGCGGGCGCCGGATCGGTCGCGGCGGCCTTTGTCGGCTCGTTGCTGTTCGAGGCGATCCGCTCGCTCGCCGTCGATCTCGTGCCTGAATTCTGGCAGATGATCCTCGGCTCCGCGTTGCTCGTCACGATCCTGTTCGTGCCCGAAGGGCTTGGCTCGCTGGTGCTTCGCCTGCGCCGCAGGAAAGCGAAATCGCCATGAGCGACATTCTGGCGGTGCGCGATCTGGAAAAAACCTTCGGCTCGCTCGTCGCCGCGCGCGACATCACGGTCAGCGTGCCGGCGCAGCAGACTGTCGGTGTCATCGGTGCCAACGGTGCCGGCAAGACCACCTTCGTCAACATGATCACGGGCCATTTGCGGCCGACCAAAGGATCGATCTTCTTCGAGGGTAGCGAGATCACCGGCCGCCCGACGCGCGAGATCACGCGCCTCGGCATCTCGCGCTCGTTCCAGGTGGCGCAGATTTTTCCGACACTGACCGTGTTCGAGAACATGTGCATGGCGGCCGCGGTCGGCCGCCATGGCGGCGGCTTCTTCAGCAAGATCGTCACCCCCGTACGTTCGGCGCAAACGACCGCCGACGCCGAGGCGGCGATCGAGCTGTTCCAGATCGGCGCCTACCGCGACATCACGGCCTTCGCGCTGCCACAGGGCATCCGCAAGCTGCTCGACATCGGCATGGCGATCGCCGGCCATCCGCGGCTGCTTTTGCTCGACGAGCCGACCAGCGGCATCTCGATCGAGGAAAAGTTCGACCTGATGCAGATCGTCATGGCCGCGCTGAAGAGCCGCAGGATTACCGTGCTGTTCGTCGAGCACGACATGGAGATCGTCGGCCGCTTCGCCGACCGCGTGCTCGCGTTCTACGACGGCACGGTGATCGCCGACGGCACGCCGGGGCAGACGCTCGACGACCCGAAGGTGCAGGAATTGATCAGCGGCACGCGGTTGAAGGCCGGCGCGCATGGGGCGGCGCATGCTTAGAGTGACCAACCTGAGCGCATCGATCGGCCCGATCCCGATCATCCGCAGCGCGACGCTCAGCGTGAACGAGGGCGAGATGTGCGGCCTGATCGGGCGCAACGGCGCCGGCAAGACCACGCTGTTCCGCGCGCTGATGGGTGCCGTGCCGGCGACCGGCAAGGCCGAGCTCGGGCACGTCGATCTCATCGCGCTGCCTGCGCACCGGCGCAGCGCGCACGGCGTCGGCTACATGCCGGAGGACCGGCGGCTGGTGCCGGAATTCACGGTCGAGGAAAACATCCGCCTGCCGACCTGGTCCGTCGCGGTGGACGGTGCCGAAGATCGCTTGAAATGGATTTTCTCCATCATGCCCGAGGTCGAGCGCTTCCGCGCGCGGCGCGCGCTCGAATTGTCCGGCGGACAGCAGAAGATGGTGGCGCTGGCGCGCGCGCTGATGGCCGGCACGCGCATCCTGTTTCTCGACGAGCCGTTCGAGGGGCTCGCGCCGGCGCTCGCGCGCCGGCTCGGCGAGGTGCTCGCCAATCTCAAGTCGGAAGGCGTGTCGGTGCTGATCGCGGAATCGAACGAGGTGCACGTGCTCGATCTGCTGGCGCGCGCCTATTTCATCGAGCGCGGCACGGTCAGCGACAGGCGTGGTTCGTGATTGATATGCAAACTTTCTCCGTCATCCTGAGGTGGCCGCGCGAATGCGCGGCCCTCGAAGGGTGACGGCCCGGTAATTCATTGCCCGTCATCCTTCGAGGCTCGCGTGCTTCGCACGCTCGCACCTCAGGATGACGGGCAGATTTACCGCCCCTGATACGCCGGCGTGCGCACGATCAGGCCGTCGAGCGCCTCCGTCACCCTGATCTGGCAGGAGAGGCGCGAGGTCGGCTTCACCTCAAAGGCCGAGTCGAGCATGTCCTCTTCTTCCGCGGACGGCGGCCCGACGACCGGGCTCCAGGCGTCGTCGACATGCACGAGGCAGGTGGCGCAGGTGCAGCTGCCGCCGCATTCGGCGACGATGCTGGCGACATCGTTGCGCAGCGCCGTTTCCATGACGGTCGTGCCGATTTCGCCTTCGACCGTATGCGTCGCGCCGTCGTGCTCGATGTAGGTGATCTTCGGCATGACCTGTTAGTTGTCATTCCGGGGCGCGAGCAAAGCGA
>DASSRW010000130.1:0-2277 GCA_035701545.1 Pseudolabrys sp. | reverse complement strand
CTCGTCGTCTATGTCGCTTTGGCCCACGCTGCCGCCGACGTATGCCTGGGCCGACGCGTGGCTGACGGCGAGCATCATTGCCGAGGACACGCTCAGTGCCGCGATTCGCTTCTTCCACTTGGTCATTGGCTCACCCCTGTTCGTCTCAGTTAAATGAACGCTCCCTTTCTGCGTTCGGCGCCGACACTACGCCTGGGGCTGGAAACCGACGGACGCATTACTGCCGCAATTGGGCGCTAATGCCGTTCCCTGTTGCAAAATAGCAACGGCGAAAAGCAAAACGCCCGGGAGACCGGGCGTTTTGTCCTGCTTGCCGGGAATGGACCTAGAAGTGCCAGACCACGCCGACGGCGAGCCAGTCGATCTCGCTGTCGGTCTCGTAGCGCTGCCACAGCGCGCGCACGCCGAGGTTGCGGTTCAGGTCGTACTGCACGCCGATACCCCACGTGAGCTCGTTGTCGCGGTCGCCCGGATCCACATCGATGTTCGCAAAGCCGAGCTTGCCGATCACCGAGAGCTGCGGCGCCACCGGAAACATGCCGACCGCCACCAGTTCCAGAGTGTTCACTTCCACGCCGCCCTTGTCGTACAGCATGCCGAAAGCCGCTTCGGCCGCCAGGTTCGGATGGAACTTGTAGCCGCCGATGAACTTGACGCCGATGTCGTCGTCTGCGCCATTGACGTCGGTATTGCCGATCTCGGCGGCGACATACGCACTCGGCACCGCCGATTGCGCCATCGCGCTGGCGGAGCAAGCGAGTGCCGTGGCGCCGAGCAACGAAACGATCCACTTCCTGGTCATAAACATCCTTTCTTTGGGTCTTGATTGGTTACCGCGCCTATAAGCGCGCGATGAGAAGATAGGAGTTCAGCGCGTTACGCCGCCTGCGCAATCGCGTAATACACCCGGGTTTGTTTCAAAAAACGTGTGTCCCTGTTGCGCCCAAGCAACGCGGCTACAGGCCTTACGGCTTTGCCAGCGCCTTGAGGGCGGCGCGGATCGCCTCGGCGACGGGCAGGCCCGGCGCGAGGCCCTTCACCGCGGCCAGCGCCTCCTTGTCGCTGTAGCCGAGCGCGACCAGCGCGTTCACTACGTCCGAAGCGGGCTGTCCGCCGGCGTGGGCAGTCGCTTCGGCGAGCTTGCCTTTGAGCTCGAGGAGCAGGCGCTCGGCGGTTTTCTTGCCGATGCCGGGGATGCGGGTGAGCGGCACGGCGTCCTGCATCGCCACCGTATGCGCGAGGTCGGCCACCGACAACCCGGATAGCACCGAGAGCGCGGTGCGCGCGCCGATGCCGGAGATGCGGATCAGCTGCCGGAACACGCTGCGCTCCTCCAGCGTGCCGAAGCCGTAGAGCGTATGCGCATCCTCGCGCACCACGAGGTGGGTATGCAGGCTGACCGACTCGCCGGTCGCGGGCAGGCCGTAGAAGGTGCTCATGGGCACGTCGAGCTCGTAGGCCACGCCGCCGACGTCGAGCAGGACCTGCGGCGGATGCTTGGCGAGCAGCTTGCCGGAGAGCCGGCCGATCAAACGAAGCGGCCCTTGCGCATGCGCAACCCGGCATGCACGCCGAGGCTTTGTCCATGGGCATGGCAGATTGCGCAGGCGAGCGCGTCGGCCGCATCGGGCGCCGGATCGCCCGGCAGCGCGAGCAGCCGCTTCACCATGTGCTGGACCTGCTCCTTGGCCGCGTGGCCGTTGCCGACCACCGACTGCTTGACCTGCAGCGCGGTGTACTCGGCGACCGGCAGCCCGGCGATCACCGCGGCGCAGATCGCGGTGCCGCGCGCCTGGCCGAGCGCCAGCGTGGACTGCGGGTTCATGTTGACGAACACCTTCTCCACCGCGACCTGCCCCGGGCTATGCGCCGCGATCACCTCTTTCAGGCCGTCCAGGATCGACTTCAGGCGTGTCGCGAGGTCGCCGCCGCCGGATCTCACGCAGCCGCTTGCGACGTAGACGAGATTGCTTTTCTCGGTATCGATGACGCCGAATCCAGTGACCTGCAATCCGGGGTCGATGCCGAGGATGCGCATTCTTTTTCTTCCAGAAAACCAACCCCCCGCTCGCAAAAATCGCTCGCTCCCCCCCTTGACAGGGGGGCGGCGGAGCCGCGCTCACCCCCTGACAAGGGGGTCATGAGCCGCAGGCGAATGGGGGGTTCTCAGTCGAGCACCGCCGTGGTGTAGACGTTCTGCACGTCGTCGAGGTTCTCCAGCGCGTCGAGCAGCGCCTTCATCCGCTCGCCCTCCGGCCCGGCGACGGGATTGTCGTT
>DASSRW010000129.1:0-11776 GCA_035701545.1 Pseudolabrys sp. | reverse complement strand
ATTCAAGCCGTTTGTCTATGCCGCAGCACTCGACAATGGGTACACACCGTCGTCGCTCGTGCTCGATGCGCCGATCGAAATCGACCAGGGTCCCGGCCTTGGCGTGTGGAAGCCCGAGAACTACGAGCATGACTTCTTCGGTCCTTCGACGCTGCGCTTCGGCATCGAGCATTCGCGCAACGTGATGACCGTGCGGCTCGCGCAAGATATTGGCATGCCGCTGATCGCGGACTACGCGAAGCGTTTCGGCATTTACGACAATCTGCCGCCTTATCTGTCGTTTGCGCTCGGCGCTGGCGAGACGACGCTTATGCGTATGGTGACAGCCTATTCGATCATCGATGACGGAGGAAGGCAGGTAAGGCCGACGCTGATCGATCGCATCCAGGACCGCTACGGCCACACCATCTACAAACATGACGACCGCGAGTGCCGCGGCTGCGACGCCAAGAAGTGGGAGAATCAGCCTGAGCCGACCCTCGTCGATCACCGTCAGCAGGTGCTCGATCCGATGACGGCCTATCAGATCACGTCGATGATGGAAGGCGTTGTGCTGCGCGGCACCGCCGCCGGCGTGGGCTTTCAGAAAGAAATCGGAAAACCGATCGCCGGAAAGACCGGCACCACGAGCGACTACAAGGACGCCTGGTTCATCGGATTCACGCCGGATATCGTTGTCGGCGTGTACATGGGTTACGACAAGCCACGGTCACTCGGCCGCGGCGAAACCGGAGGGCGCGTGGCGGCCCCGATTGTGAAGGATTTCATGAAAGTGGCGCTTGCCGACAAGCCGGCAGTGCCGTTCCGGGTGCCCCCGGGTATCAAGCTGGTCCGCGTCGATCTCAAGACGGGCCAGCGCGCCGGACCGGAAAGTCAAAAGGTGATCCTGGAAGCGTTCAAGCCCGGCACGGCACCGCCCGACAGTTATTCGGTCATCGGAGACAACGACAATCGTCCGGGGTCATGGGGGGCGGGCGTGTCGCCCGACGCGGACCGGGCGGTCCGCTCGGGCACGGGCGGATTGTACTAGCCGTTCGCCGGAGAGTTGCTTCGGCGTGGATGCAACGCTACATCGCCATTCGACATTCAATGCGGAGGTAATTCCGCAGACGGGGCCCTATGCGCGCGGAAACACAAAGCCTGGTCGAGGATATCAAGCGGTCCATCGGGCTGCTGAGGAGGCATCTTTGACGTCGACACTGCACAACGGCGATTGGCCGAGCTGAACAAGGAAGCCGAAGACCCGGGCCTTTGGAATGACCAAGGCCGCGCCCAGCGCGTCATGCGCGAGCGTGACGCGCTCGATGCTCAGCTCGGCGCGCTCGGCCGCATTGAGCAGGACCTCGATGATCAGCTTACGCTGATCGAGCTGGGCGAAGCGGAAAACGACGAGAAGGTCGTGGCGGAAGCCGAATCCGCGCTGAGGCGGCTAAAGACGGAAGTGGCGCGGCGCGAGCTCGAAGCGTTGCTGTCCGGGGAAGCCGATCGCAACGATTGCTATCTCGAAGTGCATGCCGGCGCCGGCGGGACTGAAAGCCAGGATTGGGCCGGGATGCTGATGCGGATGTATGTGCGCTGGGCCGAGCAGCACGGCTACAAGGTCGAGTGGATCGAGGAGACGGAAGGCGACGGGGCCGGCATCAAATCGGCCACGGTTCAGGTGAAAGGCCACAACGCCTACGGCTGGCTCAAGAGCGAAAACGGCGTGCATCGCCTCGTGCGCATTTCACCGTTCGATGCCAACGCACGGCGCCACACGTCGTTCGCGAGCGTCAATGTCTTCCCCGTGCTCGACGACAGCATCAAGGTCGACATCAAGGAAAGCGATGTGCGCGTCGACACCATGCGCGCCGGCGGGGCGGGCGGTCAGCACGTCAATCGCACCGAATCCGCCATTCGCCTCACGCACATCCCAACGAACATCGTCGTGAAATGTCAGAACGACCGCTCGCAGCACCGCAACCGCGCGCAGGCGTGGGACATGTTGCGCGCGCGGCTTTACGAGCTTGAGCTCAAGAAGCGGGAAGAGAAGGCAGCGGCCGATCAGGCCGCCAAGACAGATATCGGCTGGGGCCACCAGATCCGTTCCTACGTCCTGCAGCCCTACCAGATGGTCAAAGACCTGCGTACCGGCGTATCGACATCGAACACCGGCGCCGTGCTCGATGGCGATCTCGACGACTTCATGCAGGCGGCCCTGGCGCAAAGGGCCTTTGGCGGAGCGCCTGAGGCGGTCGAGGATGCCGAGTAGGTCGATCTAGCGGGACCGCTTGATGCGCGGCGGCCGCATCAAAGCGCGGCGCCGAGACGGACACCCGCGCGCAAAAACTTCTGCGGGTCGACGGCATTGTCATTCACGCGCGTTTCGTAGTGAAGATGCGGTCCGGTCGAGCGTCCGGTGGAGCCGATCTTGCCGACAACTTGTCCGGCACGCACCTTTTGGCCGACGTTCACGTCGATCTCGGACAGGTGGCCGTAACGCGTGGAAAAACCGTTGCCATGGTCGATCTCGACCATGTTGCCGTAGCCTCCTTGCCAGCCGGCAACCGTCACCGTTCCTGCAGCCGTTGCCCGCGCGGGGTCGCCGAGCGCGCCGCGAAAGTCGATGCCCGTATGCATTGCGAGCTGGTGCACGAACGGGTCCATGCGCATCCCGAAAGGCGAGGTCATGTCCAGCTCGCCATGGACGGGTTTGCGCACCGGCACGTTCACCAGTGCGAGCGAGAAGCGGTCCGCGTCGGCGCGCGCAACGTTTACCCGGTACAGCTCGCGATCGAAGGCGCTGGCGTTGGCGCCGGGCGGCCTGACCGGCACAAACGGCCCGCCGACGCCGCTCGGTATCCGAACACGGCCCATGCTGATGCCGAGGTCGCTCAACACGCCTCGAATGCGATGAGCCTTGTTGGCGTAGTGCTCTTCCAGGCTGCTGAGCACCAGTTTTTGCCGCTCCTCGACCTTGTCGAGAGAAGCCGATATGCGCGACAGGACGCTGTCCACCCCGCCTGCGCTCTGCACGTTGGCAACGCGCGTGACAGCCTTGCGCGGTTCACGTGATTCAAGCCGCGCATCGCGATCACGCGGTGGTTTCAGGATGATGGTGTCGTTGATCGGCGACGGCTTTGGATTGTCGGCCGCCGGCGCCGCGGAATGCGGAGCGCGCGCCGACCCGGTCGTCAGCAGATCGTTGGCGATGGCGGAGGTGCGGGATTCGAGCAAACGCTGCCGGCGCAGCAGCTGGTCGAGCTTGCGCTCGAATTGCTCCTGATTGAGCAATTGGTGGCTGGTGATCCGATCGACGGTGGCGCGCAGCTCCGCGATGCGGTCCTCGTAGGCAAATTGCATTTCGGTTTGCCGTCCGATGAGCCGCGTCAGCACGTTTTCGCGGAAGGCGAAATAAGTACCGGTGGCGATAGACCACACCCCCATGATCACCAGCGTGCCGACGACAATCCAGAAGGCGACCGGCCCGATGCGCACCTGGCGTCCGGCGTGCGCGAGCGTGTAGCCGGCGTAAGCGTGCCGGACATGGCGCGAAACGGCAGCCGCCGATCGGGCGCGCGCATGTCCGTGCCCCGCGGCGTGACCGTGATGCGGCTGGGAAGTGGCTGGGTAGGACATCGACGCTCCCGCAGGTTCCGGCGGGAGCCCGCGGACCAGCGTGCCGATTTCAGCCCGTTATAGTTAAAATCCGGTAACCCGCCTGCGGGGGCTCCTAGATGGCTTTTGCAGCCGCAAGGACCTCTTCCGCATGCCCGGGCACGGAGACTTTCGGCCAAACGCGGACGATGCGTCCCTGGGCATCAATGAGGACGGTCTTGCGGAAGACGCCCATGAATTTCCGGCCGTACATCGATTTTTCGCCCCAAGCGCCATAGGCTTTCAAAGCAGAATGCGTTTGGTCCGAAGCGAGCGCGATTTTGAGGCGGTGTTTGGACTTGAAGCGATTCTGTGTCTCGATGGCGTCGGCCGAGACGCCCAGGATCGCCGTGTTCGCTTTGGCGAAGGCGGGCCGCAGCCGGGTGAAATCGATCGCCTCGCGCGTGCATCCGGGAGTGTCGGCGCGCGGGTAAAAATAGAGGACGAGATTGCGACCCTTGAACGCCTTCAGCGAAACCTCGGACCCGTCATCGGCAGGGAGGGCGAACGCCGGAGCCTTGGCACCGGGCTCGAGATCGGCGGTCATATGCCTTCCTTTCGTCGTTTTCGCTCCGACAATAGCGGGATTGCCACGTGACGTTGAGTGGCCATGCATGGCCCCGGCGGCCAAATCGAGCAATCGCAATCGATCGACTTGGCGTAGTCTCGCAACGCGAAAGAGACACGAGGGCGCCCCATAGCGCATGACGGTCACGAAAAAAAGCCACACGCGCAAGGCGGCCCGGCGCACGTATACGGGCAAGCATTTGCGGGATCGTTTTGCGCGGCTGCGCAGCCGCCTGCGGCCCGGCGAGCGTTTCTGGCGCGGACTTCTTCGTTTCTGGCGCAACAATTCCGTACGGCACACCGGCTATTTTCTTGGCGCCGTTGCGGCGGGCATCGGAATTGCCGTCCTCGCCCTGTGGTGGCGTCTGAACAGCGGGCCCATTGAGGTCGATCTGGCCACGCCCTGGCTCACGTCTGCGATCCAGGACAATTTCGGCAAGCAGCATACGGTGACGATCGGCGGCACCCAGATCGAGCGCGACGAGAAGGGGCGCACGTCTATTCGTATTCGAGACATCGTGGTGCGTGATGCGGACGGCACGGTTGTCGCGAGCGCGCCGAAGGCCGAGGTCGGAATTTCCGGTTCAAGCCTGCTCACCGGTCACATCCGCGCCGAGAGCCTCAACCTGGTCGGCGCCGAAATGGCGGTGCGCATCGAACAGGATGGCAAGATCACGGTCTTCACGGGCACTGACAAGCGGCCAATCGCAACAGCCGAGCCCACAACGCAATTCGCACCGTCGCCGCAAACGTCGGCCCCTGCAACGGACAATCCTCTGAGCAAAGGCCTCGCCGGCTTTGCCGGCATGATGGCCTGGATCGACCGGCTCGGTGCAACCGGGCTCGACGGTCACGACTTGCGCGAGCTCGGCCTCAAGAATGGAAATCTGATTGTCGACGACCGGCGTAACGGCAAGCGGTGGACCTTCAGCAATATCAATCTCAGCCTGACCCGGCCTGAGCAGGGCGGCATCCTGTTTCGGGTTGCGTCCGAGAATCCCGAACATCCTTGGGTACTGAGCGCCGCGATGCGGCCATTGAGCGGCGGCATCCGCGCGATCGGCGTCGAGGCGCGCAAGGTGTCCGTTCGCGATCTGCTGCTGGCTTTGCGCATGGATGCGGGTGAGGTCGATACGGACCTGGCGGTGTCGGCGAGCCTGCGCGCCGAGATCGGGGCCGACGGAATGCCGCAGACCGCGGAAGGCGAGATCGCGTCAAGCGGCGGCTATATTGCGGACCCAAAGACGCCGGCTGTCCGCGTGAACGTCAGCCATGCCGACGTGCGCTTCAACTGGGATCCGCTGCACCACGCGCTCATCGCGCCATTTCAAATTCAGTCGGACGGCAATCAGTTCACGTTGCTGACGACGCTCCAGGCGCCCGCCGACCATAGCGGCGTGTGGTCGCTGAGCATTGCCCGCGGCGACCCGGTCATCGATCCCGTCATCATCGGAGGCTCGGGCCAGGGAGACGACGCAAGCTTCGCGTTCAACCGCGTTTCCGGCCGCGTTCGCATCGATACCGTGAAGCAGCGCATCGAGGTCGAGCAGGCGGATTTCAATCGCGTCGACGTGCGTCCGTCACACAATATCGGCGTCGCGATCTCCGGCAGCTACGATTACTCCGACTCGGTGCCGCATCTGGCGTTTGGCGTCGCCGGCAACCGGATGAGCGTCTCGCTGCTCAAGCGGCTGTGGCCGGTGTTCATCGCGGTCAACGTGCGCACGTGGGTGGAGGAGCACGTTTCGGCCGGAACGGTCGAGCGCGTGGTGATCGCCGGCAACGCACCACTGCCTGACTTCCAGACCAGCGGGCCGCCGCTGCCGACGGAAGGGTTGTCGGTCGACGTCGAGACCAGCGGAACGACGCTGCGGCCGATCCCTGACTTGCCGGCCATTCACGATGCCGATCTCACGGTGCGGGTCACCGGCGGGAGCGCCAGCGTCAGTCTCGGGCGCGGCACCGTCCAGGTGTCACCGACGCACAAGCTCAACATCGCGAACGGGCTGTTCGAGGTGCCGAACACGCACCCGAAGGGAGCCCCGGCCGATGTAAGCTTCAGAATTGACGGCTCGGTGCCGGCCGCGGCCGAACTGCTGGCAAGTGACGGATTGCGGGGTGCCGTCAACATTCCGGTCGATCCTTCCACCAGCCGCGGAACCGTATCTGCGCAGGTCAAGCTCAATCTCAAACTCGGCCGCGATGCGCTCGGCCCGGTGGCCTATGCCGTCAATGCCGATCTCACCAATTTTGCCGCCGACAAGATGCTCATGGGTCAGAAGGTCGAGGCCTCGAGTTTGCACGTGGCGGCCACGAGCCAGGGCTACCAGGTCAAGGGCAATGTGAAGGTCAACGGCACGCCGGGGACGTTGGATTTCCACAAGTCGAAGGACGAGGCCCTGGCGGACCTGCGGCTGGAGACCTCGCTCGACGAGGCCGCGCGCGGCCGCCTTCACATCGATTTTGGCGGGGCGGTTATCGGCGCAATTCCGGTCGTGGTGACCGGACGGATTGGCAATGACGACAAGGCCGACCAGATCGACGTCAACGCCGATCTCACGCCGGTGAAAATCGACAACCTTTTGCCGGGCTGGGTCAAACCCGCGGGCAAACGGGCGCGCATGACGTTCAGGCTGGTCAAGAGCGACCAATCCATCGGGCTTGACAATCTCGTCATCGAGGGCTCGGGCGCGCTTGCCAAAGGCTCGGTCGAACTGGATTCAAGCGGCAATGTCGTCTCGGCAAATTTCCCGACCTACAGCATGTCGAGCGGCGACAAGGTTTCGCTCAAAGCCGATCGGGGAGCCGACAAGGTATTGCGCGTCGTCATTCGCGGCGATGTCTACGACGGACGCGATTTCATCAAGTCGGCGCTTGCCAGCACGCCGCAGAAGACCAAAACCAAATCGTTCGATCTCGATCTCGATATCAAAGTCGGCGCCGTGGCCGGCTACAACGGCGAAGCCTTGCGTGGCCTCGATTTCAAGCTTTCCCGCCGCTCCGGCCGAATTCGCACGTTTCTGCTGAACGCCAGAATTGGCCGCGACGCGCCGCTCAACGGCGATCTGCGCTTGCGCGCGCGCGACAATCACCAGGTCATCTACATTGAGACGGACGACGCAGGCGCCCTGTTTCGCTTCACCGACATGTATCCGCGCATGGCCGGCGGGCAGATGTGGATGGCGATGGATCCGCCGACCAGCGAGGAAACGCCGCAAGTCGGAATTCTGAGCATTCGCAATTTTTCAGTGCAAGGCGAGGCGGCGCTGGAGCGCGCGGTTGCAGGCAAAAACGGCAATACGCGCGGGAGGGTGGAGTTCACGGAGCTGCGGGCCGAGTTCACCAAGTATCCGGGGCGCATGACGGTGCGCGACGGCGTCCTCCGCGGGCCGCTTGTCGGCGCCACAATCGACGGCCAGATCGACTATGTCCACAACAACGTGCGCGCGCACGGCACATTCGTGCCGTTTTACGGGATCAACAACATGTTCGGCCAGATCCCGATCGTCGGAATCTTTCTCGGTGGAGGCAGTAACGAGGGGCTGTTCGGCATCACCTACGAAGCATCGGGTCCGCCGAGTTCCCCGCATGTCGTGGTCAATCCGATTTCGGCCGTTGCTCCCGGCCTGTTGCGGAAGTTCTTTCCCGTCCCGGGCAGCGCGGGCGAGAGCAGTTACGCGCAGCCGACGCGCTGAAATTCAGACAGGCCTGAGCAAAACGTGGCGCTTGCGCCCGAGCGAAAGCTTGATCACGCCGTCGGCTGTAAGCTGGCGCAAGGTCAGGATCATCTTGTCATCAGCGACCGCAACATCGTTGACCTTCAGGCCGCCCGCCTTGATTTGACGCCGCGCTTCGCCGTTCGAGGCGACGAGCCGCGCCTTCTCCGCGAATGCCGTGAGCACGCCCAATCCTTTGTCGAGCTCGGCACGCGGAATTTCCACGGTGGGCAGAGTGTCGGCGATCACGCCTTCCTCAAACGTACGCCGCGCGGTTTCGGCAGCCTGTTGCGCCGCCGCTCGGCCGTGAACCAGCGCCGTGGCCTCGGTTGCAAGCACCTTTTTCGCTTCGTTGATTTCCTCGCCTTTCAGCCTTGCAAGGCGAGCGATTTCGTCGAGCGGCAGAATGGTGAAGAGCTTCAGGAAACGCGCGACGTCGCCATCCTCGGTGTTCCGCCAGTACTGCCAGTAGTCGTAAGGGCTGACCATCTCCGCGCTTAGCCATACGGCACCCGCGGCGGTTTTGCCCATCTTGGCGCCGGACGAAGTGGTGATGAGCGGAGAAGTCAGCGCGAACAGTTGCGCATTCAGCATGCGGCGGCCGAGGTCGATTCCATTGACGATATTTCCCCATTGATCGGAGCCGCCCATCTGAATGATGCATTTGTGGCGCTTGTGCAGCTCGACGAAATCGTACGCCTGCAGCACCATGTAGTTGAATTCGAGAAACGAGAGCTCCTGCTGGCGCTCGAGGCGCAGCTTCACCGAATCGAAGGACAGCATGCGGTTGACGGAAAAATGCCGGCCAACGTCACGCAAGAAATCGATGTAGTTGAGCGAATTCAGCCAGTCGGCGTTGTTCGCCATGACTGCATTGCCGCCCGCGCTCTCGAACTTCAGGAATTTCGAAAAGACCGCGCGTATTCCGGCAAGGTTCTGATTGATTGTCTCATCCGTGAGAATGCGGCGGCTCTCGTCCTTGCCGGACGGGTCGCCGACGCGGGTTGTGCCGCCGCCCATCAACGCGATCGGACGGTGTCCGGTCTGCTGCATCCAGTAGAGCATCATGATCGGCAGCAGCGAACCGACGTGCAATGAGGCCGCCGTGCAGTCAAAGCCGATGTAGCCGGTGATCGTGCCGGCCTTTGCAGCGGCATCGAGCGTCTCGGGCTCCGATATCTGATGGACGAAGCCGCGCTCGGAAAGGATGTGGAGAAAGTCGGATTTGTACGCGCCCATGCCGCGGCCTTATCGTCTCGGTAAGGCCGGTGGTGTAACAGGTCTCGCGTCGGATTCAACCGGCGCATGGCCCGAACAGCGCCAGAGACTTCGGGTAAGATCATGCGCGAGGAAACGATAGGGGCGTGGCGTGTCGGCAGTTCGCGCGATCGGCCTGATGAGCGGTACCTCGCTCGATGGCGTCGATGTGGCACTGATCGAAACCGACGGCGAGCGCATTACGGCGTTCGGGCCGGCCGCCTACCGGCCTTATTCCGGGCGCGAGCGGAATCTGCTGCGTCAGGCGTTGGCAAAAGGCGCCTTGCTCAAGGACCGGGTTTCCCGGCCTGGAATCCTGGCGGAAGCCGACGCGTTCGTGACGAATGTGCACGCCGAGACCGTCGAAACGTTTGTCGAAACTGAACGCATCGACAAAAGCACGATTACGGTTGTCGGATTCCACGGACAAACGGTTCTTCACAAACCAGTGGCGCGTCTGACTGTCCAGATAGGCGACGGAAAAGCGTTGGCGGCTCGATTGGGACTGCCGGTCGCTTATGATTTTCGTGCGGCGGACGTCGCTGCCGGCGGGCAGGGCGCTCCGCTGGTGCCTGTGTTTCATCAGGCGCTCGCGCGCGATCTTGATCGTTCGCATCCGATGGCGGTGCTCAACGTCGGCGGCGTGGCGAACGTCACCTATGTCGACGGTGGCGACCCGATTGCGTGCGACACGGGCCCCGGCAACGCATTGATCGACGATTTCATGCGCGCCCGCACCGGAGCTCCGCTCGATCGCAACGGTGATCAGGCGGCGAAAGGGCGCGTCGATCACGCCTTCGTCGCGCGCGTTCTCGAGCATCCATTTTTTTCGTCGCCGTACCCCAAATCGCTCGACCGCAACGCGTTCGCGTTTGCCCACATCGGCTTGCCGGATTTTTCGGTCGCGGATGGTGCGGCGACGCTGTCGGCGGTGACGGCGGCGGCGGTGGCGCGGGTGGTGCCACTGTTGCCAGCGGTGCCAAAAGCGTGGATCGTCGCGGGCGGCGGCGCGCGCAATCCGACGCTGATGCGCATGCTGGCGAACGCGCTTGCGCCGGCAAGCGTGGAAACGGCCGATGCGGTCGGCTGGTCATCACAGGCGCTCGAGGCGCAAGCCTTCGCCTACCTTGCCGTCCGCGCGCTCAACGGCATGCCCATCACGTTTCCGGCGACCACCGGCGCGCCGCGCCCCATGCGCGGCGGCGTGGTCGTGCGGCCCTAACCGGACCGGGTGAACGCGATGAATGTTTTCGACCTGAGCGGGAGCGTGGCGTTCGTGACCGGCGGCAACGGAGGGATCGGACTTGGGATCGCGAAAGGGTTGGCAGGCGCCGGCGCTTCCGTCGTCATTGCGGGCCGCAACGAGGCAAAATCGAAAGAAGCGGTGACGGCCCTGCACGCGCTCGGCGCGAAAGCAGAATCGGTCGAGATGGATGTCGCAACGGAGTCGTCCTGCAGGCAGGCGATCGCCGAAGCGCAGCGGCGCTTCGGCCGGCTCGATGTCCTGGTCAACAACGCCGGCACCACTATTCGCAAGCAGCCGCACGACCTGAGCGCGGACGAATGGCGTCTGGTAATGGACACCAACCTTTCGGGCGCATTCTTCTGTTCGCAGGCCGCCTATCCGATCATGGCGAAAAACAAGCGCGGCAAGATCATCAATATCGGCTCGATGATGTCGATTTTTGGCGCGGGCTATGCGGCGCCCTATGCCGCGAGCAAGGGCGCGATCGTGCAATTGACGCGCGCGCTGGCATGCGCGTGGGCGAAAGACAATATCCAGGTCAACGCCATCCTTCCCGGCTGGATTGACACCGATCTCACCCGTTGTGCGCGCGAGCAAGTTGCCGGGCTCAATGAAAAAGTATTGGCGCGCACGCCGGCGCAGCGCTGGGGCGTTCCGGAGGATTTCGCCGGCATTGCCGTCTTTTTGGCGTCTTCCGCCTCCGATTTCGTGACGGGCGCGGCGATACCGGTGGATGGAGGTTATTCGGTTCAGGCCTAGCGAAGTCTAGGCGGCGCTCGGCTTGCGTTCGGTCTTCAAGCGCTTGTCGAGATAGGCGCCGATCGCGGTCATCAGCGGTTCGATTCTGGCGTCGAAGAAATGGTTGGCGCCCTGAATCACCTTCTGCTCGATCACGATTCCCTTCTGGGTCTTCAGCTTCTCCACCAGCGTGGTCACGTCCTTGTACGGCACGACGGCGTCCTTATCGCCGTGAATGATGAGCCCCGAGGACGGGCAGGGCGCGAGAAACGAGAAATCGTAAAGGTTCGCCGGAGGGCAGATCGAGATGAATCCCTCGATTTCCGGACGGCGCATCAGCAGCTGCATGCCGATCCAGGCCCCGAAGGAAAACCCGGCGATCCAGCAGCTCTTCGCTTCCGGACTGATCGTTTGCGCCCAGTCGAGCGCGGCGGCGGCGTCCGACAATTCGCCGGTGCCGTGATCGAATGAGCCCTGGCTGCGGCCCACGCCGCGGAAATTGAAGCGCAACGCGACCAGGCCGGCCTGGAGCGCGCAACTCGCCAGCGTGTACACCACCTTGTTGCTCATCGCTCCGCCGAACAGCGGATGCGGATGGCAGATCAGGCACACGCCG
>DASSRW010000128.1:0-2293 GCA_035701545.1 Pseudolabrys sp. | reverse complement strand
CGCGCACAAACAGGCCGACCTTGATCGGGAAGATGACGGCGATGGTGCGCAGGTTCTGGTTCTTCCGACCTTGGAAGGTGCCGACGCCATGGTAAGCGTCATAAAGCTCCAGCGTATTGCAGAAGCCGAGGTCGATTTCGCCGTCGTTCACCAGCGGGATCATGGCGCCCGTACCGCTCGAAGGCTGCACGCGCGCCTGCATGCCGCCTTCGGCGGTGAGCGTTTTGGCAACGGCGGCCCCGATCGCGTAGGTCATCGTCCCTTGCGGGCTGGTGCCGAGGCCGACCGGCTGGGCGTTTACCGCCGAGGCAAGTCCGAGTGAAATGGCCAGCGTTGCGGCCGCAAGGGTCTCGCGCATTCGTTTCCTCCCGTCGACTTTTTGTTTTTGTGCTGCATTTTTACTCGACGGGTCCGAGCCTTACAACCGAGGGGGGACGAGGCGGCCGCGCTATTCAGCCGCGACCTGAAGGTCCAACTGGGGATTGATCGCGGCCAGGCACCTGGCGAGGCTTTCTCCCTCCGGATCGATCAAAGAGGCGGCGCGCGCGCTGGCGATGGCGTCAACGCCCCGATCCGCGGCGATCTGCCCACCGAGGATGGGCCGGATCACGCGTTCCTCGATTGTGCGGTAGTTGGCGCTGCCGCGGGCATGCGTGTCGCCGTAACCCTTGATGAGGCGGGCGCACTCGGCCACCTCGGTGGCGATCTCCGGCGAAACCTTTGCCGCCTCGGCGATCAGCGCGAGCCAGGCCTCGATCGCCTTCTGTTCCTCAGCGTAGCGATAGCCGCGCCGCCGCCAGCGCTTGAGACTCGCCAGCAGCTTGAAGCGCAGGAAACCGAAGATCGACGTCGTGTTGATCTCCATCCCGAAATAGACGCGGCCGAGCCAGCCCTTGTGGGCGGAATAGCGCAGGATCGGGCGCGCCATGAATGCCGGCAGCACTTGGCACAGTTCCTCGATGCCCGGTTTCAGAAAATCGTGGACGCTGAACGGCTCGCCGCTGGTGTTCAGCTCATCGTGCGCAATGCGCTGCATGCGCGCCGGCGCAATCTTGGCTTCGGCCACGCGGATCACGTCTTCATAGGACATGCGCACGGCGAGATGACGTGCGACCTCCTTCAGGAGCGTGCCGTGCGCACAGAGGGCGGCTATCGTCTTCAGGCGCGCCAGATAAAGCTGCGCATAGGAGAGGTCCTGGTAAGCGGTCAAACGCCGCGCGCCTTCGAGGGCAATGGCCCGCGCTACCGCCGGAAGGTTGTCCGAAATTTCTTGCTCAAGCGCTGCTGCCGGTGTTTGAGCGGTTTTCCCTGCTTCTTCGCTTGTTGCCAGTCGAACCTTCGTGCGCGCGGCGTTGAAGCCCGCGCGGAAGCCGCGCAAATTCTGCTCGACCGATTTTCCGTCCGATCGGATGGCGGCTTCGAACTGCTCGAATGAAATCGGCAAGCATCCGCTGCCGGCGATTGCGCCAAGCATCACCGCGTTGATCATCGACCCGCTTTGCTTGGCCAACGCATCCATGTCGATCAGCAATGCGTCTTTTGAGTGCTCCTTGATGCCTGCGATCAGCTTGTTACGGTCGAAGCGCCCGTCGCCCATCGCGGCCTTCTCGTCGATGGCATAGAAGCGGCTGAGCGATGCGATTGAAAACGTGCGATCCGGTGTGACGAATCCGCTTGCGATGGTGCGGCCGGCCTCGAGCAATTCGCTCGACACTGCAACGTCGACGTCGGCGACGCCAGGTGTCAGCGCCAGCACCGGATGTTTGCCGTTCAGATCGCGGGCAGGCACTGGAAGAATCTCGATGTAGTACGTGGTCGCGCCGGTGCGCTGCGCGACGCCCGGGATCGACGTCGACTGCACCGCAAAGCCGGCCTCAGCAGCCGCCGACACGATCCAGTTCGTCAGTACGCCGCCGCCTTCGCCGCCAAGCGCGGCGATGAGAATTTTTAGGGGCGCTTTTGGATTTCGAATCGATCCAGCATTTTCAGCCGTCATTCCGGGACGGTTCGAAGGACCGGACCCGGAATCCAGATGCGAGGAAGGCGCCTGATTCCGGATTCCGGGTTCGCTCACTTCGTTCGCGCCCCGGAATGACGCGGGCAAACCCCCGCCCAGCCACCCGATCACCGTCTGCCGCAAGCGAAACAGAGCGCGGTCCCAAAGCGTCGGATTGCGCACGATCTCGGCGCGATAGAACGATGGGCACAGCACGGCGGCGTGCGCGACCTCGCCACAGAGTCCGCAGCCCACACAGCTCTCGATCACGGTCGCGACCGGATCGGTGCGCAGCGG
>DASSRW010000127.1:0-3240 GCA_035701545.1 Pseudolabrys sp. | reverse complement strand
CGATGGCTCGTTCGATCTCCGCAAAGCTCATGCGCTCGGCATCGCGCAGCACCGGCACGACCAAACCTTTGCCGCCGCCGACGGCGACGCCGATATCGCAGTAGTTGTGGTAAACGACGTCGTCGCCTTTGATCTCGGCGTTGACTTCTCTGACCGATTGCAGCGCCGTCACCGCGGCTCTAATAAAAAAAGACATGAACCCAAGCTTGATCCGATGCCTGTCTTGAAAAGCCTCGCCGTGCTCCCGACGCAAAGCGATGACCGCCGACATATCGATCTCATTGAACGTAGTCAGCATGGCGGCGTGCTGCTGCGCCGCGACCAATCGCTCGGCGATGCGGCGGCGCAGCAGGCTCATCGGGACGACTTCATCGCGCCGAGCCGCTTTGGACGCGGGGGTGGCGCCGGCGCCTTCGTTCAACGATTCTGCGGCTTCGCCGTCACGGGCGGCGTCGGCCGGGCGATCTTGCGCCGGCTCGGCATCTTGGATTTCCTGCGCCGCCATCTCCGTGGCGCCGATGATTTCCCTGTCTCGCTCGTCCCGACTCTCGTCGCGAAGCGGCTCTTGGACAACCGAGCCATCGGCGCTCGAAGACGGAGGGACTGGAGCGGAAGCACCGCTGCCCCGCGCCGGTTCGGCGAGATCGGATCGTTCGTGGTCGGGCGGCATATCTGGTGCATCTGCATCGCGCTCGGGTTCGGGTTCCACGCTGCGCCGCTCCGTTTCCCGGGCGGGCGCCGCGCGCGCGCCGTTGGTCGTTGTTTCCAAATGACCGACCACCTCGCCGATCAAGGCGCTCTCGCCGTTCTTTTTCAAAACCTCAGAGAGCGTGCCGGATTCCGGCGCGCGTATTTCCACGGTCGCTTTATCGGTTTCGAGCAGTAACAGATTTTCGTTCTTGGCCACCGTGTCGCCGGGTTTTTTGAACCATTCGCCGATCTCGACCTCGGTGATCGACTCGCCGACGCTGGGGATTTTAATTTCTATGCGCATGAGGCGCTCCTGTATGCGGGGGAAAGCATGGTCTTACCCGGCCGCTTCAGCCCAGCTCATCGAAAGCCGCGACCAGAAGTTTCGCTTGTTGTTCTTTATGCCGCGCCGCCGAGCCGGTGGCGGGGCTTGCCGAAGCCGGCCGCGCCAGGGTGGAAAACGGCAAACGTTTGAAAAGCTCGGCGCCGGATTGCAGCGACCAGAAACCAGCCGCGCCCATATTGCTCGGCTCTTCCTGCACCCAGACGGCCGGCGTGCCGTCCGGATAACGCTTCAAAACCTCCACCAGGGAGGCAATCGGCGTCGGATAGAGTTGTTCGATGCGGACGATGGCCACGTCATCGCGCCGGCGCTCGGCCCGGTAACTCTTGAGCTCGTAGTAGAGCTTGCCGCTGCAAAGTAAAATTCGTTTTACCGATGCCGCGCCGTCGTCGGCGATCACGGTCTTGAATCCGCCCCGCGCAAGCTCCGAGAGCGCGGAGACCGCTTGCCGATGGCGCAGCAAACTTTTCGGCGTCATGATCACCAGGGGCTTGCGCCATTTGCGCAGCGCCTGGCGCCGCAAGCTGTGAAAATATTGCGCCGGGGTGGTCGGGTAGACGATCTGCAGGTTGTCGCGCACGCAGAGTTGCAGAAAACGCTCCATGCGGGCGCTCGAATGCTCCGGCCCCATGCCCTCAAAACCGTGCGGCAGCAACAAGACCAGGCCGCTCAGACGATGCCATTTCTCCTCGGCACTGGCGATGAATTGATCGACGATCACCTGGGCGGCGTTCACAAAGTCGCCGAACTGCGCCTCCCACGCGACCAACGCATCGGGATAGTCGAGGCTGTAACCGTATTCGAACCCGAGCACGCCCGCTTCCGACAGCGGGCTGTTGTAGATCTCGACGGGCGCCTGGCCCGGTGCGACGTGTTGCAGCGGAACAAATTGCGCGCCGGTCTCGACATCGTGCAGCGCGGCGTGACGCTGGCTAAAAGTTCCTCTGGCAGTGTCCTGCCCGGTCAAGCGCACTCGAGTTCCCGCGCTTGCCAGGCTGGCAAAGGCCAACGCTTCGGCGGCGGCCCAGTCCAATGGACGTTTTCCGGCAACCATTTCGCGGCGCATGGCAACGGCGCGGAGTATTTTGGGATGAGCATGAAAATCCGCCGGTAGGCGGGTTTGGGCTTCGAGCAGATGCGCGAGTTGGCGCTCGGAAACCGCCTCGTGGATTGTTTCATCGGACTCCAGGCCGCCCGAATAGCCGGACCAAATACCGCCATAGGCCTGGGGAGGTCCGTTGGACGGCTCGGACCGCGCCAACTCCAGCTCGCGTTCCAGGAGACCGCCATAGTCACCGGCGATGCGCTCGGCGTCGGCGCGCGCGATCGACTGCTGCGCAAGCAGCCGCTCGAGGTAAAGCTCGTGCGCGGGCGGATGACGGCCGATCGCTTGATAGAGCTTCGGCTGGGTAAACGCCGGCTCGTCGCCTTCGTTGTGGCCGTGACGCCGGTAGCAGATCATGTCGATGACCGCGTCGCGCTTGAAGCGGCGGCGGTAATCGAGCGCGAGCGCAACCGTTTGCATCACAGCTTCGGGATCGTCCCCGTTGACGTGAAAAATCGGAATTTGCAGCATCTTCGCGACATCGCTGGCGTAACGGCTCGACCTTGTTTCCGCAGGACAGGTGGTAAAGCCGATTTGATTATTGACGATCACATGGAGCGCGCCGCCGACCCGGTAGGCGAACAGATCGCTTAGAGTGAGCGTCTCCTGAGCGATGCCTTCGCCGGTGAAAGCCGCGTCGCCGTGAATCAGCAAGGCCATGCCGCGCTCGCGGTCGGCATCGCCGGAGCGGTCCTGCTTGGCACGCACCCGGCCGAGGGCGACGGCGCAGACGAACTCCAGGTGGCTCGGGTTGAAGCACAACGAGAGATGCAGCTTATGGCCGGCCGAGCTCGCAAAGTCGCCACTGTAGCCGAGGTGGTATTTGACGTCGCCGCCGCTGTCGTCGGAAGTCAGCGGGTCGATGAATTCGCGAAATACTTCCCGAGGTCTTTTTCCGATCACGTTGACCAGCACGTTGAGCGGGCCGCGGTGGGCCATGGCCAAAACGATCTCGCGGGCGCCGTCGCGCGCGCTCTTCTCGATGGCAAACTTCAGCAACGCGATCAAGCTTTCCGCGCCTTCCAGCGAAAAACTCTTGGCGCCGACGAATTGGCCGCGAATGAACTCGTCGAACGCCGCCGCCTGAATCAAGTAGGCCAGG
>DASSRW010000126.1:0-25131 GCA_035701545.1 Pseudolabrys sp. | reverse complement strand
CGCCTTCACCACCCACACCGGGCCGCCAAGCTCATTGGCCGCCTTGATCGCCTCGTCGACGGTGAAAGCGGGAATACCGCGCGGCACCGGCACGCCGAATTCGCGCAGCAAGGCTTTCGCCTGGTATTCGTGGATATTCATTGCGCGGTCCTCGGTCTGTCTCTCTTGTCCCGGGCGCGGCGCGGGATGAAATCACGCGCCGCAGAACCGGGACCGTTGCACATTCGGTCTTCGTTACGGTCCCGGATCAGCGGTGCACCGCAAGCGCGCTGCACCGCATCCGGGACACGCGCTCACGCCAAATTCGGCGCGATCTTCTTGCAAGCCTCGACAAGACCCTGCACCGCCGCCGCCGATTTCTCGAACATGTCGCGCTCGGCGCTGTTGAGCTCGATCTCGACGACGCGCTCGACCCCCTTTGCGCCGATCACGACCGGCACGCCGACATACAGATTCTTGATTCCGTATTCGCCGTTGAGCCACGCGGCGCACGGCAGAACGCGCTTCTTGTCGAGCAGGTAGCTTTCCGCCATCGCGATTGCCGAGGCGGCGGGGGCGTAGAAAGCCGATCCGGTCTTGAGCAGATTGACGATCTCGGCGCCTCCGTTGCGCGTGCGCGCGACGATCTCGTCGACGCGCGACTGCGAGGTCCAGCCCATCTTGACGAGGTCGGGCACCGGAATGCCGGCGACCGCCGAATAGCGCGTCAGCGGCACCATGCTGTCGCCGTGGCCGCCGAGCACGAAGGCGGTCACGTCCTCGACCGAGACGTTGAACTCGTCGGCGAGGAAATAGCGGAAGCGCGCCGAATCGAGCACGCCGGCCATGCCGATCACCTTTTGATGCGGCAGGCCGCAGCACTTCTGCAGCGCCCAGACCATGGCGTCGAGCGGATTGGTGATGCAGATGACAAAGGCATCGGGCGCGTACTTCCTGATGCCTGATCCGACCTGCTCCATCACCTTGAGATTGATGCCGAGAAGGTCGTCGCGGCTCATGCCCGGCTTGCGCGGGACGCCGGCGGTGACGATGCAGACATTGGCGCCTTCGATCGCCTCGTAGGAATTGGCGCCGGCGAAACGGGCATCGAAGTCGTTGACCGGCGAGGACTCGGCAATGTCGAGCGCCTTGCCCTGCGGCACCCCCTCCATGACGTCGAACAGAACGACGTCTCCAAGGTGCTTGAGACCGATGAGGTGAGCGAGTGTGCCGCCGATCTGGCCGGCGCCGATCAACGCAATTTTATTACGGGCCATGGTTGGAAAACTCTCGATTGGATGAGCCGCTGGGCGCGGCCTCGTGGTGGTTAACCGGTCCCGCTCTGCCTCACAAGGCGCAGTCCACGTCGGGATACCGCCTTGTATACATAATACCACACTAGCTTCGGGCCGAAGTCCAGCCCGATTTTCAGGCGCCTGCAGCGTGGGGACAATCGGCTGGCTATCGCTTGTAGGGCGGCTCTTGCAGGGCCTCGAGCTGGATCTGCTGAATTTCGGCCAGCCGCTCCCATTGCCGGGTCAGGATGTGGTCGATCTTTTCGTGCAGGTGCCTGATCTCAAGCTCGGCCTTCAGATTTACCCGGTAGTCGTTTTCGGACCGCAGCCGGTCCTTCGCCTCCTGCCGCTTCTGGCTCATCATGATGATCGGCGCCTGCACGGCCGCAAGGCATGACAGCACCAGGTTGAGCAGGATGAAGGGAAAAGGATCGAACTGGGCGCGGGCGGCCACGATGGCGTTGAACGCCATCCATACGATCAGCACGCCCGCAAAGATCATGATGAAGGTCCAGCTTCCGCCAAACGAAGCCAGGTGGTCGGAGAGGCGTTCGCCGAACGTCCGCTGCACGGAAAATTCCGCCTCGATGTTTTCCGCCAGCGTTTCGTGGTCGGCGAGACTCTGCACGACCTCCTGCTCGAGCTTGGTCAGCTCGCCGCGTTCCTCGCCAAGCAGCTCGGTGACATAGCGCGAGCGGAAGCGGTCGAGGTCGTGCAGGCAAATGAAGCCTTCGGCCGGAAGGTCGGGATGATCGGCCCTGATGCGGTCGAGCAAGCTCGGCCGCACCACGTCGAGCCGGCTCACGTCGCGCGCCGGCTTCTCCTTGCCGCAGATGACACAGGGAAATCGGGTCGGCCGGGGGCGCCTTGCGCGAGCCACCGCCGACGCCTCGGCCGTCTGCAACGGCGCGATCGCGGAATCCGGCCCCGGATCACCTTTGTGGTTCTGATCGGTCATGCGCCCCATCCAATGATGTTCAGTGGATCCGCGGATGTAGCGCCGCGCATTCGCATCTGGCAACCAAAATTGCCGTCAGGGCGCGAGCGGGACGGCGAGCTGTCCGATCAGGTCTCGACGATCTTCGCTTCGTCGACGGCGTGCCCCGCGCGCGGGCCATGCGGCAAGCCGAGATAGGACTGCGAGCGCATCTCGATCAGGCGCGAGGCCGTCCGCTTGAACTCCTGCGCTTCATAACCTTCGGTCGCGACGTAAAGTTGGTCGGGCTCCGCTCGCGCGGAAGCCAGCAGTTTCACGGCATGATCGTACAACGTGTCGATCAAAATGATGAAGCGCTTGGCCTCGTTGCGGCGGTCGTAGTCCATGACCGGGATGTGGTCGAGAATGATGGTGTGAAAATCGTGCGCGATCTTGAGATAGTCGCTCGCCGCCAGCGCCTCCCCGCAAAGCTCGCGGAACGAAAACCGCGCAACGCCCATCGCCGCGCGCGGCACGCGCACGACGTGGCCTTTCACCGTGAGCTTTTGCGGCCTGCCGTGATTGCCGGCCGTCAGCCGCAGCCACGCGGCATCGAGCGCGGCTTTCGCCTTTTCATTGTCGGGCACATACCAGCTGCGCACGCCGGTCAGCTTTTCCAGGCGGAAATCGATGCGCGCATCGAGGCGAACGATTTCGCAGTGCTCCTCAAGCATCGCAATGAACGGGACGAAAAGCCCGCGGTTGAGGCCGTCCTTGTAAAGCTCGTTTGGCGCCAGGTTCGACGTCGCGACCACGACGACGCCAAGCTCGAACAACCGCGTGAACAGGCGGGCCAGAATCATCGCGTCGGCGATGTCAGTGACGTGGAATTCATCGAAACACAGAAGCCACGCTTCGTCGGCAATGGCCGCAGCGGCGCGCTGGATGGGATCGGAGTCGTCGCCGTTCTTGTGCTCCTGCCGATAGTGATGCACGCGCTCGTGCACGTCGGACATGAATTCGTGAAAGTGAACCCGCCGCTTGCGCTCGACGGCGCTCGTTTCGAAAAACAGATCCATCATCAGCGTTTTGCCGCGCCCGACCTCGCCGTAGACATAGAGGCCCTTGATCGGCGGCTCGGCGCTTTGCCGGCGGCCGAACAGCCAGCCGAGCGAGGATGACTTGCCCGCCAGCCGGCGCGCATCGATGCGCCGTTCGAGCGCGGCGAAATGCTGCGCCAGTTCCGCCTGACCCGGATCGGACTCGATCTTGCCGGCGGCGATGAGCGACGCGTAGCGCGTGCTGAATTGTTCGGACATAGGCGGATCAGGCGGCGAGCGGGTAGCTCTCTTCTACCACATAAGGCCCGCCGCCGACCGACGCGCGCGAGGAAAACAACACAAAACGTGAGACCCGGAACGCCGCCGTGCGGAAGTAGCCGCGCGCGGAAAGATATTCGGCAACCTGCCGGCTCGAGGAATCGCGCAAGCGCGCCAGCGTGACGTGCGGCGTGTATTTTCGTCCTTCCGGATCGAGCCCGATGCGCTGCATCAGACGCTCGTGCTCCGCCTGCACGTCCAGCAGCGCCGGCGCAGCCGTAACCGTGGCGACAACTGCGCGCGGTTTGCGGCTGCCAAAGGACGTCAGGCCCTCCAGGCGCAACTCGAAAGGCGCGCGCTTCACTTTGCCCAGCAGCGAAGCGACCTCGCGCGCCGTCATGTCGTCCACGTCGCCGATGAAGCGAAGCGTCAGATGATAATTTTCAGGATCGATCCAGCGCGCGCCCGGCAGGCCGCCGCGCTGCGAGGCCAGCGCCTGCCGCGTCTCGGGCGGAATTTCGACGCCGGTAAAAAGCCGCGGCATGACACGTTCCCGACTATGAGCCTCGCGCGGCACGCACGCGCGAAATCAATTCCTCAACCTTCGGCAGCATGCGCGCCACGATCACGTCGACGCCCCTGGCATTGGGATGCATTCCATCGTGTTGATTGAGCTTGGGATCGGCCGCAACCCCATCGAGGACGAACGGATAGAATACGACGCGATGCGCCGAAGCAAGCGCGGGATAGATGGCGTCAAAAGCTTTTGCGTAGTCCGGTCCCATGTTGCGCGGCGCCCGCATGCCGGCGAGCAGCACCGCAATGTGGCGCCGCGCGAGCCGGGTCAGGATCGCATCGAGCGCGGCCTTGGTCACCTTCGGGTCGATGCCACGCAGCGCATCGTTGGCGCCAAGCTCGACGATCACGGCATCGGTTCCATCCGGCACCGACCAGTCGAGGCGCTGAAGGCCGCCGGACGCCGTGTCGCCCGAGACGCCGGCATTGACGATCGCGGCCGCAACGCCCTTTGCCTTGAGCGCCGCAGCGAGCCGCGCCGGCAAAGCCGCCGCAGCCGGAAGGCCAAGGCCCGCCGAAATCGAATCGCCCAGCATCACGATTTTCACCGGCGCCTCCGCCGGCGGCGCGGCTAAAGCGCCTGCTGCACAAGCAAACGTGAGCAGCAGCGCGGCACCTGCGCGCTGGACCAGAACGGCCATTCTCTCATATGAGCGGGACGGCAACCGGTGTGACGGCATGAATGACTTCTCGCAAACCAAGCCGGCGATTGCGCTCGCCGGCATCAATCTCACGCTGGGGCAAGGCGCAAATCGCGTTCATATCCTGAAGGACATCGACCTGAATATAGGCACGGGCGGCACGGTTGGCCTGGTCGGCCCGTCCGGCTCGGGCAAATCGACGCTGCTGATGGTGATGGCCGGGCTGGAGCGGCCGGACACCGGCAGCGTGGCGGTGGCCGGCCATGAATTGCAAAAGCTCGATGAGGATGCGCTGGCGCGCTTCCGCGGCCGCAATATCGGCATCGTGTTTCAATCGTTTCATCTGATCCCGACCATGACGGCGCTCGAGAACGTCGCCGTGCCGCTGGAGCTCGCCGGCGCCGCGGCGCCGGAGAAAACGGCGCGCGACGAGCTTGCCGCCGTCGGCCTGGCCGACCGGGTCAATCACTACCCGGCTGAATTGTCGGGCGGCGAACAGCAGCGCGTGGCGCTGGCGCGTGCCCTGGCGCCCAATCCGGCTGTCCTCCTTGCCGACGAGCCCACCGGCAATCTCGATGAAGAGACCGGCAAGCAGATCGTCGATCTTCTGTTTGCCGGTCATGCGAGGCGAGGCACGACACTCATTCTGGTCACCCACGATCAGGCACTGGCGGCGCGCTGTGGACGCATCGTCCATCTGCGCTCGGGGCGGATCGATGGAGACGGCACCGCATGAGTGTCGCTCTCCCCGCACGCGGCAGCAGCATCGCAATGCGCTTTGCATTCCGCGAGCTGCGCGGCGGCTTGCGCGGCTTTTACGTCTTCATCGCCTGCATCGCGCTCGGCGTGATGGCGATTGCCGGCATCGGCTCCGTCGCCGGCAGCCTGGCCGAAGGACTTGCGCGGCAGGGACAGGTGATCCTCGGCGGCGATCTTTCCTTCACGCTGGTGCAGCGCGAAGCGACGGCGCAGGAGATGACGTTCCTGAAACGCCGTGGCGAGGTGTCCACAGCCGCCACCATGCGCGCGATGGCGCGCACGGCCGATGGACGCACCGCACTCGTCGAACTCAAGGCCGTCGATTCGAACTATCCGTTGTTCGGCAGAATCGAGCTGACACCCGGCGACAGTCTGCCGGATGCTCTTGCCATGCGCGACGGCGTCTATGGTGCGGTTGCCGATCCGACGCTGATGACGCGTCTTGATCTGAAGCCCGGAGCGCGTGTCACCATCGGCAGCGCCACGCTCGAAATCCGCGCCGCGCTCACCAACGAGCCGGACAAGCTCGCGGGCGGCATCGGTTTCGGCCCACGGCTGTTGACCAGCGAGGCGGCGCTGCGCGCGACCGGCCTCCTGCAGCCGGGAAGCCTGGTGCACTGGCACTACCGGCTGAAGCTTCCGGCAGACGACACAACCGACAATGCGGCGAACACGGTCGCCAGCGCCGCGCGCGCGCAGTTGCCGCAGGCCGGCTGGGACATCCGCACGCGGCGCAATGCGACGCCGCGGCTCGAGCGCGACGTGGAGCGCTTCACGGAATTCCTCACCATCGTCGGCTTGACGGCGCTTCTGGTCGGCGGCGTCGGCGTCGGCAATGCCGTCAAAGGTCATCTCGACCGCAAGCGCGAAACCATCGCCACGTTCAAGGCGCTCGGCGCCGACGGCGCGCGCGTCTTTTCAATCTATCTGGTGCAGATTCTGGCGATGGCGCTGATCGGAAGCGCCATCGGCATCGCCATCGGCGCCGCGTTGCCTTACGTCATCGCCGCCTTGTTCGGCGCGATGATCCCCCTGCCGATCGATCCTTCCTTCCATCCCGGCGAACTGGCGCTGGCGCTTCTCTATGGCCTGCTCACCGCCGTCGCCTTCGCGCTCTGGCCGCTCGGGCGCGCGCAGGACATTCCCGCCGGCGCCCTCTTCCGCGACACCGTCGCGCCGGCGCCGCGCGGGCCGCGGCGGATCTACATGGCGGGCACCATGCTCGCCATCGCCGCGCTCGCCGCCCTGGCCGTCGCGCTCGCCTACGACCGCCGCGTCGCGGCGATTTACGTTGGCGTCGCCGTCGCGGTGTTCGTGCTGCTGCGGCTGGTCGCCGCCGCGCTGATGCTGATCGCGCGCCACGCGCCGCGCGCGCGCTCGACCGCGCTGCGCATGGCGGTCGCCAACATTCACCGGCCTTCGGCGCTGACACCGACCGTCGTGCTGTCGCTCGGCCTCGGCATCGCGCTGCTGGTGACGGTGATCGAGATCGACGGCACCCTGCGCAAGCAGTTCACCGCCGCGCTCCCCGAAAAAGCGCCCTCGTTCTATTTCCTCGACATCCCGTCCGATCAGGCCGCGCGCTTCGACACCTTCGTGCGCCAGCGCGCGCCGGATGCGATATACGAGGAAGTGCCGATGCTGCGCGGACGCATCGTCTCCGCCAACGGCGTCGCCGCCGAAAACATCAATCCGAGCGCCGACGCCGCCTGGGTCCTGCAAAGCGACCGCGGCATCACCTACGCCAACGACGTTCCGCGCGGCTCGCGGCTGGTCGAGGGGCAATGGTGGAAGCCCGGTTACGACGGCCCGCCGCTCGTCTCGTTCGAGAAGCGCATTGCCGACGGGCTGCATCTGAAGCTGGGCGATCCGATTACGGTCAACGTGCTCGGCCGCAACATCACCGCGCGCATCGCCAATCTGCGTCTCGTCGACTGGCAAAGCCTCGGCATCAATTTCGTCATGGTGTTTTCGCCCAACAGCTTTCGCGGCGCGCCGCATACGCATCTCGCAACGCTCGCCTATCCGGGCGGCGGCACGCCCGCGCAGGAGGGCGCCATGATCAAGGCGGTCGCCGGCGCCTTTCCGATGGTGACCACCGTGCGCGTGAAGGAGGCGCTCGATGCCATCGGCTCGCTGATTTCCAATCTCGTGCTGGCGATCGACGGCGCGAGCGCCATCACGCTGCTTGCCGCCGCGCTTGTGCTGGGCGGCGCGCTCGCCGCCGGGCACCAGCATCGCGTTTACGATGCGGTGATTCTCAAGACGCTGGGCGCTACGCGCGCAATGCTTCTCGCCGCCTACGGACTCGAATATCTGCTGCTCGGCGTTGCGACCGCCTTCTTCGGCGTCGTCAGCGGCTCCCTCGCCGCCTGGCTGATCGTCACCGATCTGATGCACCTGCGCTTTTCCTGGCTGCCCATGCCGGCGCTGATCGCCGCCGGCGGCGCAATCATCGTTACCATCGGCCTCGGTCTGATCGGCACGTTCGCCGCGCTCGGCCGGAAGCCGGCGGCGGTGCTGCGGAATCTCTGATTCTCGCGACATTCCGCCGCGCGGCGGGGCGCCTGTTCGGCACGGGCAGGCAGTTCGGCTATAATGGCCAGTACTGGATTATTAAGGATTTGCAACTTGATAAGTCATGATTGGACCACATCTGGCGCCCAGCCTTGGCGCACATTAGATTCGGAACACGAATGCTCCGGCTTTCGCCGGCGCGCAACATGACCGGCCTCCGCCGGGCATAGAGAGGGAACTGAAATGTCGGACTACGACCGGAATTTAGCCGCCCGCGGTGGCTTTGCCGATCGGGCGGTCGCGATCGATGCAGGCCTGCGCGCCTACATGATCCGCGTCTACAACTACATGGCCGCGGGCGTGGCGCTCACGGGCGTCGTGGCCTGGCTTACCTACAGCGCGGCCGTGCAGACCAATGCCGCGGGTCAACTGGTGCTGACTCCGTTTGGCCAGGCGATCTATGGCGGACCGCTCACGATCGTGCTCTTCCTCGGCACGCTCGGCATCGTGTTCTTCATGAGCTTCCGGATCAACCGGCTGCAGCCGAGCACGGCGCTCGGGCTGTTCATGCTCTACGCCGGGCTGCTGGGGCTGATGTTGTCGTCCGTGTTTCTCGCCTACACGGGCGCATCGATCACGCGTACGTTCTTCATCTCGGCGGCGTCGTTCGGCGCGTTGAGTCTTTATGGCTACACCACGCAGCGCGACCTTGCGCCGGTTGGATCGTTCCTGATCATGGGTCTTTTCGGGCTGATCCTGGCCGTCCTGGTCAACATGTTCCTGAAAAGCTCGGGCCTTGAGTTCGCAATCTCCGCCATCGGCGTGCTGATCTTCGCCGGCCTGACGGCCTGGGATACGCAGCGGATCAAGGAGATGTACAGCGCGAACGACGACGGCACGATCGCCGGCCGCAAGGCGGTGATGGGAGCCTTGGCGCTCTACCTCGACTTCATCAACCTGTTCCTGTTCCTGCTGCGCTTCCTCGGCGACCGCCGCTAGGCGCAAACGAACGGTTCAAGGATGCGACGCCCCGGCCAAAAGCCGGGGCGTTTCCTTTGCTGTCGTCACCGGGCTTGTCCCGGTGACCCCGCTTGGATAGGCACAAGCGCGCTGCCTTCCTTAGCGAGATGGCCGGGACAAGCCCGGCCATGACAAGGCCATGAAAATCCGCCCCGCAACTCTCTCCGACATTCCCACCATCACGCGCATCTACGCGCATGCCGTTGCACACGGCACCGCCTCCTTCGAGCTCGAACCGCCCGACGAAGCCGAGATGACGCGGCGCATGAACGCGCTGCTCGCCGGCAAATTTCCCTACTTCGTCGCCGAGATCGAGGGCGCCGTCGTCGGCTACGCTTATGCCTCGCTCTATCGGACCCGGCCGGCCTATCGTTTCACCGTCGAGAATTCCGTCTATGTCGCGCCCGGCATGCAGCGGCGGGGCATCGGCAGAACGCTGCTCGAGCGTCTGATCGAGGCCTGCACGGCGCTCGGCTTCCGCCAGATGATCGCGGTCATCGGCGATTCCGATCAGGCCGCCTCGATCGGCGTGCACAAGGCGTGCGGATTCGAGCCGGCGGGCACGCTGAAAAACATCGGCTACAAGTTCGATCGCTGGCTCGACACGCCTTTGATGCAGCGCGCGCTCGGCGATGGCGCAAGCAGTAATCCATGACGGTCATTGCCCGCGAAGGCGGGTAATCCAGTAATCCACGGCTTCGCTTGCGTTTGCTGGGTCCTCCGCTTTCGCGGAGGACGACAGCGGAATTGACGTGTCAATTTGCCACCAGCGACAGCGTCTTGTCGATCGCGCGCAGCACCGGGTCGAGCTCGTGTCCGCGCCGGACGACGAGACCCGTCGCCGCGATAACGCTGTAGGCGCCCTGCCGGCGCGCCAGCTTCGGATTCTTTTCGATGCGGTAGAGCGGCACTTCCGAGCTGCGGCGAAACACCGAAAACACCGCGCGGTCTTTCAGGAAGTCGATGGCGTAGTCGCGCCACTCGCCTGCGGCGACTTTCCGCCCGTAGAGGCCGAGGATGCGATTGAGCTCCCGGCGGCTGAAGGTGACTTGATTGAGGGGGGCAGCGGCGGCACGGGCCGGGGTCGCGCCCCCGGCCGGCTGGCTTGGATCGATTTCGCCGGAACCGAACGTCATGCGGCGCCTCCTTGCTGGATCATGACAATGATCGCGCCTGTCGCCGGTTGCCGCAAGAGCCGGCGGCAACAAGAAAGTCCCGTAAAACGTGCTCAAACTCGCAAAGTTGCGATCACGAACACGTTAAAAGAACCATAAAACTGCCCAATTTCGGACAATCGCCCGACACTCTGCCCTGAGATAAGAATCACCGTTGCCTCAAGGCCCGGTCTGGTTCGAGTCCGGATTCCTCAGCCCCCCAGCCCCCCGGGCTTGGCCGGCCGGGTCAGTTGAGTTCCGCGTACGGTTCAATCCCCAAATCCTTCAGGCCGGTTTTGCCGGCCTGATTTTTTTGTGACGCGTGCGGTCGTTCATTCGCGCGGCTTCGCTTCCGCTCACGTCACGCAAATGGAGAAGGGCGGCGAGCGCGCTCTCCTCGAACCGATTGCGCTGAAAATATTTCAGTGGAGGTCGATCTCGGCGGCGCCGAGCATGACGCCCGGCTTCGCCGAGACGCCGCTCTGCACAAAAACGGCGAGCGAGGTGATGCCGTCGGTCGGGATCTCGGAAAGCGGCATGCTGAATTTTTTCGCCGCGCCGTTCCAGTCGCCAAGCTTCAGCCAGTCGCGCACCACATTGTAGTAGGTGAGCGTGCGGCCGGAATTTTCGCCGCGCTCCACGGCGACGCTGATCTTGTGGACGATCGGGCAGAGCCAGACTTCCGCCTTGCGCTGCGCGTCCGCGTCCGCCGGCACGTTGACGGTGACCTTTCCATCGGCGAGGGCAAGCGTCACCGGCAGGATGAGCGGCGAAGCCTTTTTGTGCGTCTCGGCGATCGCTTTTTCGATCGCGGCCTTGTCGCTGCCGACGACCTGCATCACGCCATTCACCACGGCCTGCGGCGTGTACACTTCGCGGTCGCCGCGCGCGTTGGCGTAGGCGCGCTCGCGCATCGAATGGCCGTGCAGCGCCAGCGTGTCTTTCCAGCCGAGATAGTCCCAGTAGTCGACCGGCAGGCTCAGCGTGATGAGCGAGCCGTCCTTCGACAATTCACCCAGCAGCTTGTCGGCCGCCGGACAGGATGAGCATCCCTGACTGGTGAACAGCTCGATAACGGCGCGGGGTTCGCCGGCGGCCGCGGGCCAGATTCCGGCCGCGGCGGAGAGCAGCAATGCAGCGGAAACAGCGATGTCACGCGTCTTCATGCCAGCACCACGGCCCCGCCCGTCCGGCTTTTCTACGGGCCGGCGCGATCACCCGCCACTCACTTCGCGGTGAGCGGGGCAGCCGCTACGCGGCCAAATGGCGCAACACATATTGAAGGATTCCGCCATTCTTGAAGTAGTCGAGCTCATCCAGCGTGTCGATCCGGCAGATGAGGGGAACGCGCTTGAGCGTGCCGTTGCCCGAGACGATTTCGGCAATCAGCCGCTGGTGCGGCTTGATCTCGCCGTGCAGCCCGCGAATGGTGACCTGCTCGTCGCCCTTCAGTCCCAGCGATTGCCAGGACGTCCCCTCCTCGAACACCAGCGGCATGACGCCCATGCCGATCAGATTGGAGCGGTGGATGCGTTCGAAGGATTGCGTGACTACCGCGCGAATCCCGAGCAGCACCGAGCCCTTGGCCGCCCAGTCGCGCGAGGAGCCGCTGCCGTATTCCTTGCCGGCAAACACAACCAGCGGAACGCGCTCGGACATGTAGCGCATGGCGGCGTCGTAGATCGTCATCCGTTGCTTCGACGGATAGTGGACCGTGTAGCCGCCCTCAACGCCCGGCACCATCTGGTTCTTGATGCGGATGTTGGCGAACGTGCCGCGCATCATCACTTCATGGTTGCCGCGGCGCGTACCGTATTGATTGAAGTCGGCCGGCTTTACCTTGTGATCGATGAGGTACTTGCCGGCCGGTGAATCGATCTTGATCGAGCCCGCCGGCGAGATGTGATCGGTGGTGATTGAATCGCCGAGCAGCGCCAGCACGCGCGCGTCGACGATATCCTCGAGCGGCCTCGGGTGCTTGGCCATGCCGCTGAAGTAAGGCGGATTCTGAACGTAGGTCGATTTGCGGTCCCAGTCGTAGGTCATGCCGCCTTTGATGCTGATCTTGCGCCAGTTGGAATCGCCCTTGAACACGTCGGCGTACTTCTTGCTGAACATCTGCCGCGTGATGTTCTTGGCGACGAAGTCGGCGATCTCCTTGTTGGACGGCCAGATGTCGCGCAGAAAAACCTTCTTGCCTTTCTGATCGACGCCGAGCGGCTCCTTAACCAGATCGGCGTTCAACGAGCCGGCGATGGCGTAGGCGACGACGAGCGGCGGCGAGGCGAGAAAGTTCGCGCGCACGTCGGCATTGATGCGCCCCTCGAAATTGCGATTGCCCGAGAGCACGGCGCAGGCGACGAGATCGCCCTCGTTCACCGCCTTGGAGATTTCCGGCGGCAGCGGTCCCGAATTTCCGATGCAGGTCGTGCAGCCGAAACCGACAAGATTGAAGCCGAGCTTGTCGAGATCCTTTTGCAAGCCGGATTTGTCGAGATATTCAGCGACGACCTGCGAGCCCGGTGCAAGCGATGTCTTCACCCAGGGCTTTGCGGTCAGTCCCCTGGCTGCCGCCTTGCGGGCAAGGAGCCCAGCGCCGATCATCACGTTCGGATTGGAGGTGTTGGTGCAGGACGTGATCGCCGCGATGACGATGTCGCCGTGGCCGAGATCGTGCTTGCGGCCGTTGACCGGCACGCGCTTCTTCATCTCGGACGCCTTGCCGAACTCCTTGTCCATGGAAACGGCAAAGCTCGCCTTGGCATCCTTCAAGGGAATGCGGTCTTGCGGCCGCTTCGGTCCGGAAATCGAGGACTCGACCGTGGCGAGATCGAGCTTGAGCACGTCGGTGAAAACCGGGTCGGGCGTGGTCTTGGTGCGATAAAGGCCTTGCGCCTTTGCATATGCCGATACCAGCGCCACCAGATCGTTCGGGCGGCCGGTGTTCTTCAAATACGTGATCGTGTCGTCGTCGATCGGCGAGAAGCCGCAGGTCGCACCATATTCCGGCGACATGTTGCCGAGAGTGGCGCGGTCGGCAATCGACAGATGTGTGAGGCCGGCGCCGAAAAACTCGACGAACTTGCCGACCACGCCGCGCTTGCGCAGCATTTCGGTGACGGTGAGCACGAGGTCGGTGGCGGTGACGCCTTCCTTGAGCTTGCCGGTCAGCTTGAAGCCGATCACCTCGGGCAGAACCATCGAGAACGGCTGCCCGAGCATCGCCGCTTCCGCCTCGATGCCGCCGACGCCCCAGCCGAGCACCGACAGGCCGTTGACCATGGTCGTGTGCGAGTCGGTGCCCACCAGGGTGTCCGGATAGGCGACGTCCATCGCCACCTGCTTGCCGTCGACCTTGACCTTGTCCTTGCGGCTCCAGACCGTGCGCGAGAGGTATTCGAGATTGACCTGGTGGCAGATGCCGGTGCCGGGCGGCACCACGCGGAAATCGTCAAACGAGCGCTGCGCCCACTTCAGGAACTTGTAGCGTTCCTGGTTCTGCCGGTACTCCTCCTCGACGTTCTTCTTGAAGGCCTGGTTGTTGCCGAAGAACGTCACCGCGACCGAGTGGTCGATGACCAGATCGACCGGAACCAGCGGATTGATCTTCTTCGGATCGCCGCCGAGGTTCTTCATGGCGTCGCGCATGGCGGCAAGATCGACCACGGCGGGCACGCCGGTGAAATCCTGCATCAGCACCCGCGCGGGGCGGAATGCGATCTCGCGCTCGGAGGTCTTGTTCTTCAGCCACTCGGCGACCGCCTTGATATCATCCTTGGTGACCGTGCGCCCGTCTTCGTGGCGGAGCAGATTTTCAAGCAGCACCTTCATGGAAAACGGCAGGCGGGAAATGCCTTTGAGACCGTTCCGCTCGGCGGTAGGCAAACTGAAATAGGCGTAGGTTTTGGAGCCGACTTTCAGGGTCTTGCAGCATCGAAAGCTGTCGAGTGAATTCATGTCCGCTGTTTCCATTGCCGGCTGGGACACCGGCGCGCTCTTGCGCTAAGTTCTTAACCAAACAACGATTTTTCCGGGGTGAGGTTCGCGTCGAAATTTTCCATGCGTGGCGCCGCAACGGCACGGCTTATAAGGTCTTTTCGCCGCCGACGCCATATTGCCCGGAAAAACCTAAGCGATCATGGAGACAGTCAAGCACCTTCCGCATAGCGGCCGCCGCGCGGCGCGTGTCCGTCAGCCCGGCAGCAATCCTGATGCGCTTGCGGGCTGAAAATCTCGCCTGCAGCCGCGGCGGGCGGGAGGTTTTCGCAGGCCTGAGCTTTTCCGTCGAGGCCGGCGACGCGCTGATGGTCACCGGCCGCAACGGCGCGGGTAAAACTTCGCTGCTCCGCACCATTGCCGGTCTGATACCCCTGACGAAGGGCGAGGTAAGGCTCGAAGGTGGGCGAACAGAGGCGAGTATTGCCGAGCAATCGCACTTCTTAGGGCATTACGACGCCGTCAAACCTGCGCTTTCCGTGCACGAGAATCTGGCCTTCTGGGCGCGCTATCTTGGCGCCGATTCCGGTGTGGCGGATTCCATCGAAGCCGTTGGACTTTCAAAGCTTTCAGCATTGCCGGCGGCCTATTTGTCGGCCGGGCAAAAACGCCGGCTGTCGCTCGCGCGCTTTGTCGCGGTGAAACGGCCTCTGTGGCTTCTGGACGAGCCCACGACGGCGCTCGATTCGATGGCGCAACAAAGGCTTAGCGAACTCATGCGGGCGCATCTGCGCGCCGGCGGGCTCATCGTCGCCGCCGCCCACGGGCCGATCGGCCTTGAAAATGCACGTGAATTACGGCTCGGACCATGACCGCGTTCATGGCGCTGCTCACCCGCGACCTGAAGCTTGCCGTGCGGATCGGCGGCGGAGCACTCATTGGAGCCGTGTTTTTCCTCATCGGAGTCGTGATTACTCCGTTTGCTCTCGGCCCTGATCTCAAGCTGCTCGCGCTCATCGGCCCCGCGCTCCTGTGGCTGTTCGCCGAACTCGCAACCTTGCTGGCCCTCGACCGACTTTTCGCGACCGATCACGAGGACGGCTCGCTCGACCTCATCCGCATGGGAGACATCCCCCTTGAATTGGCGGTTGCGGCCAAGGCACTGGCCCATTGGCTGACCACCTGTCTGCCGCTTGTCGTCATCTCGCCCCTGCTCGGACTGATGCTCAACGTCGAACCCCGCGCGCTCGGCTGGGTCGCGCTGACGCTTGCCGCCGGCACGCCCGCGCTCACCTTCATCGGCCTCGTCGGCGCGGCGCTCGCCGTCGCCCTGCGGCGCGGCGGCTTGCTGCTGGCGATCCTGGTCCTACCGCTGACAATCCCGGTCCTTATATTCGGGGTAGCCGCCGCGAACGCTGCAATTGCAGGGCCGCAACCCTTTGGCCCGCCGTTTACCATTCTGTGCGCCCTCTCGCTGGCGAGCTTGGTGCTGGGGCCGGTCGCCGCGGCGGCGGCGTTGCGCCACGCCCTGGAATGAAAGTGTCGCACCGGGTTTTGCATCATGCGCCACATTGCCGAAAATTTTTTGGTTCACTAGAAGGCCGCCGATGGCTGTTATCGACCTCGCCAATCCCACCCGCTTCCTGAAGCTGGCGAACCGCGTGTTGCCGTGGCTCGCCGCCGCGACGGTGCTGATGTTTGTCTATGGACTGAACGGCGCGCTGCATGCGCCGGACGATTATCAGCAGGGCGCGACGGTGAAGATCATGTTCCTGCACGTGCCGTCCGCGTGGCTCGGCATGTTCGGCTGGATGCTGATGAGTGTCGCGGCGCTTGGCACGCTGGTGTGGCGGCATCCGCTCGCGGATGTTGCCGGCAAGGCCGCCGCGCCGATCGGCGCGGCTTTTACGTTGCTCTGTCTTGTCACCGGCTCGCTCTGGGGGCGGCCGATGTGGGGCACCTATTGGGTGTGGGACGCGCGGCTCACGTCCGTGCTCGTGCTCTTTCTGCTTTATCTCGGCGTGCTGGCGCTCTACTGGACGGCGGAAGACCCTGGGCGCGGCGCGCGGGCGGCGGCGATCCTGACGCTCGTCGGCGCGGTCAACATTCCGATCATCAAGTTCTCCGTCGATTGGTGGAACACGCTGCATCAGCCCGCGTCGGTTTTCCGCATGGGCGGCTCAACCATCGATCCATCCATTCTGCATCCGCTGTTCGCGATGGCGATCGCGTTCACGCTGCTGTTCGTGACGCTTCACCTTGCCGCCATGCGCAACGAAATCTTGCGGCGGCGCGTGCGCGCGATGCGGCTGATCCAAGCGCAGGAATTGGCGAGCGCATGAATCTCGGGCCGCATGCCGATTTCATCATCGCGTCCTATGCGGTCGCGATCTTTGTCGTGGCGGCGCTGGCGGCATGGGTCACGCTCGACTACGTCGCGCAGCGCCGGATTCTCGGCGACCTCGAGGAGCGCGGCGTCACACGGCGCTCGCGGTCAGGCAGGAACGGTCCGTGAGTACGACAGCCGAGACGCCAACCGGCAAGCGGCGCAATTTTTTTCTGTTGCTCCCGCTCCTGCTCTTTCTCGCACTCGCCGCCTTGTTCTTCTTCCGGCTCGGCAGCGGCGATCCTTCGCGCATTCCGTCGGCGCTGATCGGTCATCCCATCCCAAAGACCGATCTGCCGCCGCTCGCGGGCTTGACGCGCGACGGCAAACCGGTGCCGGGAATCACGAATGCAACATTTAACGGCGCCGTGACACTGGTAAATGTCTGGGCCTCATGGTGTGTCCCGTGCCACGACGAGGTGCCGTTTCTCGAACAATTGTCGAGAGACAAACGCATCCAGCTTGTCGGCATCAACTACAAGGACCAGCCGGACAACGCACGGCGTTTTCTCAATCGCTATGGCAATCCGTTCGTCGCAGCGGGCGCGGACAGCAACGGCCGCGCGGCAATCGATTGGGGCGTCTATGGCGTGCCGGAAACATTCGTGGTGGGACGCGACAGCCACATCGCCTACAAACTGGTAGGGCCGATCACGGCTGAGAATCTGCACAAGGTTCTGGAGCCGGAAATCGCGAAGGCGGTCACATCGCCGTAACTGTCATGGCTGGGCTTGCCCCGGCCATCTCGCTCAGGAGCGCACGTATTCCTACGCGGAATCGCCGGGACAAGCCCGGTGATGACAGCGATCATTGCTTCTGGTCCGCGCTGTACTTCACAATCAACGGATATTGCAGCGCGCCGAAAATAAACGTCAGCGGCACCACGCCGAACAATTTGAACGTGACCCAGAAGTCAGTCGTCTGCGTGCGCCAGACGATCTCATTGAGAACCGCAAGCACCAGAAAAAAGATGGCCCAGCGCCAGGTGAGCTTGCGCCAGCCTTCCTCCGTCAGGTTGAAAACCGAATCGAACACGATGCCGAGCAGCGGCTTGTTGAAAGCCAGGCCGCCGAGCAGTGCGCCGCCGAACAGCACGTAGATGATCGTCGGCTTGAGCTTGATGAAGGTTGCGTCGTGCAGCACCAGTGTCAACCCGCCGAAGATGAGCACGATGATTGCGGTGACCACCGGCATGACCGCGATGTGCCGCGTCATCACGTAAGACACCGCGAGCGCCAGCAGCACGGCAACCATAAAGACCGCGGTCGCCGCGAAGATCCCGATCCGCGCATTGGCGGCGAAGAACAGCACCAGCGGGCCGATATCGAGCACCAGCTTGAGCGCGGGGTTGAGTCGGTTCTTTTCGGGCATGATGTAACTACCGAGCTTTCATTTATGTCATTCCGGGGGCCGCGCGAAGCGAGGCAACCCGGAATCCATACTCCGCAGCGCCAGGATTATGGATTCCGGGTTCGCGCCGGAGCTTGCCATCGGGCCGCCCCAAGCGGGCCGGATCCGTTGGGCGCGCCCCGAAATGACGGCCTACTCAAGGCCCACCACCGCCCTCGCAAAGTCGCGTGCGGTGAACGGAGCCAGATCGTCGATCCCCTCACCCACGCCGATAAAATGCACCGGCAGGCCGAACTTCGAAGCAATCGCGACCAGGATACCGCCGCGCGCCGTACCGTCGAGCTTGGTCATCACCAGCCCGGTGACTCCGGCGGTCTTGCGGAAAATCTCGACCTGCGAGAGCGCGTTCTGCCCCACCGTTGCATCGAGCACCAGCAGCACGGCGTGCGGCGCGGTCGGCTCGACCTTGCGCATCACGCGGACGATCTTCTCGAGCTCGTTCATCAGCTCGGACTTGTTTTGCAGGCGGCCGGCGGTGTCGACGAGGACGATTTCGGCGCCTTGCGCTTTCGCCGCCGTCAGGGCATCGAAAGCCAGACCTGCCGCATCGGAACCCGGTTCGCGTGCCACGATTGCTGCATTGCTGCGTTCCGCCCAGATTTTCAGTTGATCGATTGCCGCGGCGCGAAACGTGTCACCGGCGACCAGCATCACGGATTTCCCTTCGCCGCGGAACCGCGCGGCCAGCTTGCCGATGGTGGTGGTCTTGCCGGAACCATTGACGCCGGCAACCAGAATCACAAAGGGCCGCGTGGTGATCTCCAGCGGCCTGGCGACGGGTGCGAGCGTCTTCTCGATTTCGGACGCGAGCACCGACCTCACTTCCTCAGGCGCAATTCCTTTTTCATGACGTAGCTGGCCGAACGCTGCGGCAATACGCCCCGCAACTTCGGGCCCGAGATCGGCGCGGATCAATTCGCTTTCGAGGTCTTCGATCGTTTCGGCGTCGAGCTTGCGCTTTGACACGAGATCGGAAATTGCCCCGCCGAGCGAAACGGACGTGCGCTTGAGCCCGCCGCTGAGCCGCCTCCACCAGCTTTGTTTGGTGCTGTCGTCCATTGAGAGCCCGTGATAGCGGTTTCGGTGCACTACCGGAAGATGAGTAGCTTTCATCCGTCATCCTGAGGCGGCCACGCGAAGCGGGGCCCTCGCTTCGCTCGCACCTCAGGGTGACGGCGCCTATGTAGTGCTGCCGGATCGATTTTCATGAGCCCCGAACAAATTCTCGCGCGCCTGCTCTATCGCGACGGCCTGATGCTGGTGATCGACAAGCCGGCCGGCGTCGCCGTGCATCGCGGGCCGAAAGGCGGGCCAAGCCTGGAGGACGATTTCCAGGCGCTGCGCTTCGGGCTGCCGCGCAATCCTGCGCTGGCGCACCGGCTCGACCGCGATACGTCCGGCTGTCTCGTGCTCGGCCGTCACCGCAAGGCACTGGCGCTGCTTGGCAAGCTGTTCAAACAAGGCAAGGTCGGCAAGACCTATTGGGCCGTGGTCGAGGGTGGTCCGGCGGAGGACGAGGGCCGCATCGACTTGCCGCTTGGACGGCTCGATGAGTCACGCGGCTGGTGGATGAAGCCCGACCCGAAGGGCCAGCCATCGACGACGATATGGAAAGTGCTGGGCCGCTTTTCCAATCATCCCTCCCCCGCAGGGGGAGGGTCGCTCGCCCAACGGGTCCGGCCGCAGGCCGGCCCGGTGGTAAACTCAGCGGCAGCGAAGGCGAGCGGGGTGGGGGCAAGTTTACCGAACGCACCATCCGAAACCCCACCCGGCGCCTTCGGCGCCACCCTCCCCTTTCAGGGGAGGGATAACCACTTTACCTGGCTCGCGCTTGAGCCACTTACTGGGCGCACGCATCAACTGCGCGTGCATTGCGCGGAGATGGGTTTTCCGATTCTCGGCGACAGCATTTACGGGCGCGCACCGCGCAGCGGAGGGCCGCCACTTCACCTCCATTCGCGCGAGATCGTGGTACCGATCTCGAAGAACAAGCCGCCGGTCAAAGTCACCGCGCCGGTGCCGGAGCACATGCGCGAGATGTTGCGCCGGTGCGGGTGGAAGGGTGATTAGGCTGTCATTCCAGCCGACCAACGGGTCGCAAAGCACGGCCCGATGACAGCAACTAATAAAGCTGCGCCTTGATCCGCTCCGGCGCCGTGCGGTCATATTCCTCGCCGCCGAGCTTGCCGTGGCTCAATTCGGCAATGATCGTGCCCGTCGAGGGCAGGCTCTTGCGGTCGATCTTGGTCGCCTCGTCCCACAGCTTCGAGCGCACGATGGCTTTCGAACAGTGAAAGTAGATGCGCTCGACGTGAACGATCATCACGCAGCGCGGCAGCTTGCCGTTCACGGCAAAGCTTTGCATCAACTCTGGATCGATCGAGATCGACGCGCGCCCGTTGACGCGCAAGGTTTCGCCGATGCCGGGAATGAGGAACAGCAGCGCAATGCGCGGATCGCGCACGATGTTGCGGAAGCCGTCGATCCGGTTGTTGCCGGGCCGGTCGGGGATGGCGAGCGTTCGTTCGTCAAGAATGCGCACGAAGCCGGGCGCATCGCCTTTCGGCGAGCAATCGAGCCCTTCCGGCGCGCCGGTCGCGATGGCGACAAACGGCGCCGCCTCGATCAGCTTGCGGTAGCCGCTGTTGATGTAATCGATCTCCTTCGCCACGGCCGCCGGATTCTTCTCGCCATAGAGCGACTGAAGCTGCTCCATGGTCGTGACCAGATGATCGCTGTAGGCCATCGTGTTCCCCTCCTCAGGCCGCGAGAAGCCGGCGACCGTCGTGCCCCGCAATTGTGACGTCGAGCATTGTGCCCGGCTGGATATCCGTGGCAAGCCGCACTGCGGTGAATTGCTCGGTGTGTGCGAGGCCGCTCGATTCGGCCAAGACGCGCCGCCGGACGCCGACTTGCATTTCCAAATGACGATGCAGCGCCGCCTCGCCTTTCTCGCGCAGCCGCCTCCCGCGCTCCTTCACCAGGCCGCGCTCGACCTGCGGCATTCGCGCGGCCGGCGTGCCAGGACGTGGTGAAAACGGAAAGACGTGAAGCTGCGTCAGCCCGCATTCGTCGACGAGATCGAGCGAGCGCGCAAACATCGCTTCATCCTCGGTCGGAAAACCGGCGATAATGTCGGCGCCAAACGCGATATCCGGCCGCAGGCTGCGCACCTGCGCGCAGAAGTCAATCGCATCGGCGCGCGAGTGGCGGCGCTTCATCCGTTTCAGGATGAGATCGTCGCCGGCCTGCAACGACAGATGCAGATGCGGCATCAGGCGTGGCTCGCTGGCGATGGCGTCGAGCAGATCGCCGTCGGCTTCGACCGAATCGATCGACGAAAGCCGCAAGCGCGCGAGATCAGGCACTCCTTTCAGGATGCGCTTGACCAGCGCGCCGAGCCGCGGCGTGCCTGCAAGATCGCCGCCGTAGCTGGTGATGTCGACGCCGGTGAGCACGACCTCCTTGTAGCCGTTGTCGGCCAGCCGGCGGACTTGCCCCACAACCTCGTGCACCGGCAGCGAGCGCGAATTGCCGCGCCCGTAGGGAATAATGCAGAACGTGCAGCGATGGTCGCAGCCGTTCTGTACCTGCACGAAAGCGCGCGCGCGGCCCTCGATGCTGTCGATGGCGTGCGGCGCCATGGTCCTGACGGCCATGATATCGGAAACGATGACTTTCTCGTTTGCCGTCCAGTGACGCGCGCCGAGCTTTTCCTCGTTGCCGACGACGCTGTCGACTTCCGGCATCTTCGCGAATGCAGCGGATTCTGTCTGCGCCGCGCAGCCGGTGACGACGATGCGCGCATGCGGACGTTCGCGCCTGATGCGCCGAATACTTTGCCGCGCCTGCCGCACCGCTTCGGACGTCACCGCGCAGGTGTTGACGATGACGGCATCCTGCGCGCCCGCGGCATTTGCCTCGCGCCGGATGACTTCCGACTCATACGCATTGAGCCGGCAGCCGAAGGTGATGACGTCGACGCTCATGCTGCGCCAGCCTTGCTGAATAAGGCCGGATCGAAGCGGCCCTCGTACTCGAACGCGACCGGGCCCGTCATCAGTACGTGATCGTCGCTCGCGCGCCAGTCGATCGTGAGTTCGCCGCCGGGCAGCGTCATGCGCACCTTGCGCTCTGTGCGTTTCAATCGCGCGGCGGCAACCGCCGCGGCGCAGGCCGCCGAGCCGCAGGCTTTGGTCAGCCCCGCGCCACGCTCCCAGGTGCGAATGATGACGTGATCGCGCGATGCAATCTGCGCCAGCGTGATGTTGGCGCGCTCGGGGAAGATCGGGTGATTTTCCAGCAGCGGCCCGAATTTGGCGAGGTCGTAGGCGTTCACGTCATCGACCCAGAAGATCGCGTGGGGATTACCCATGCTGACGACCGACGGCGAATGCAGCAGCGGCTTGTCGATCGGTCCGATCTGCAACTCGATGGCGCGCGTGTCGCGGAATTCCTCGGCGAGCGGAATTTCGTTCCACTTGAAGCGCGGTGCGCCCATGTCGACGGTAAAAAGCCCGTCGCCGCCTTTCCAGCAATTCAGCACGCCCGCCGTGGTCTCGAAGGTGAGCGCGGCCTTGCCGCTTTCCTTCGATATGATGTCGGCGACGCAACGCATGCCGTTGCCGCAGGCGCCGGCTTCCGAGCCGTCGTTGTTGTAGATGCGCACGAACGCGTCCGTGCCGGGCGCGCGCGGCGGATAAAGCGCCATCAGCTGATCGTAGGGCGCGCCTTGCGGCGTGGCCGCGGCGCGCGCTTCCGCCGCGCTGATCGGCGCTGCGGCGCGGCGCATGTCGACGACGACGATCTCGTTGCCGATGCCGTTCATCTTGACGAAGGCGCGATTGGCGAGTGCTGGCATGTTCGAGCCTGAGTTTCGCCGGGTTTATATGGCGAATTTGCACGCGCCGGCCAAGGGGCGTGCTACGGTGGCCGGAAGACGCCGCCGACGGCCGGTCAGGGGCGCGGCGCCCGCCAATCGGAGATGGATATGCTGCGCCGCCTCGTCGTACCGGCCGCTCTTTTCACAATGCTGGTTGCCGTTCTTCCCGGGTTGGCCGCCCAGGCGCAGAACGCCGGTCCGCGCGGGGGTGGCGCCGCGCAGGACGTGCCGGGCGATCTGCAGCCGGGCGACGCGTTCGGCGAGCCGACCACATTGCCGGAGAAAACGATCGTTTATGTCAAAGGCACCGCAACCTGGGACAATGCGTTTCCGGCGCTGATGAGCGCTTTCAAATTGCTTAACCAATATCTCGACAAAGAAGGCCTGAAGGCCACCGGCCCTGCTATGACCATCTATACATCGACCGACGACCGCGGCTTCAGCTTCAACGCGGCGCTGCCGATCGCCGAGCCGCCGAAAAATCCCCCGACCGGAGACATCGCCGTCGGCAAGTCTCCCGCGGGCAAGGCGCTGAAATTCGTTCACCGCGGCTCCTACGATGCGATGGATTCGACTTACGAGGCCATCGCGAATTATCTTGACGACAAGCAGCTCGAAGCGAAGAACCTGTTCATCGAGGAATACGTTTCCGATCTGCAGAAAGCCGGCCCCGATCATCTGGTGGTCAACGTCTATGTTCCGATAAATTGACGTCCATGTTGCGATTTCGCTTTGTCTCATTTCTCCTCGTTGCCCTCGCGGCCGTTATCCCGCTTCACGCGGCTAACGCCATCGACAGGCTGATAACCGTTACCGGTGAGGCCAGCGCGGACGTTGCGCCCGACATGGCGGTGGTTCGCGTCGGCGTCAGCAGCCAGGGCAAGAACGCACGGGAGGCGAGCAACGCAAACGCCAAGGCGATGACCGCGGTCATCAACGCCATCAAGGCGAGCGGCGTCGCCGAGCGCGATATCCAGACTTCGCAGCTCTCGCTGCAGCCGCAATACGATCAAAACAAGGCCGGAACGGCCCGGCTCACCGGATTCCAAGCCACTAATCGGGTCACGTTGCGCATCCGCTCGATCTCCAATCTTCCTGCGGTCATGGACAAGGCGATCGCGGCGGGAGCCAATGAAATGTCGGGTATCGAATTCATCGTTTCGAAAAAATCGAGCTTGCTCGATCGCGCGCGCGCGGACGCAATCGCCGACGCGCATCGCAAAGCCGAGATCTACGCCCAGGCGGCGGATGTCAAACTCGGCCCGGCCGTCGAGATCACCGAGGAAGGCGCCTCGCCGCCGCCGCGGCCGATGCAGGCCATGCGGGCCGGTGCCGTCCCGGTTGCACCCGGCGAGCAGACGCTGCGCGTAGCGGTGACCGTCAGCTACGGATTGACCCATTGATTGCCGCCGCTTGTGCCGCCTTGACTTGATCCGCTCTGCTCCATAGTTTCCGCTCGTCTTCGCTAGAGACGTGACGCTTAAGTTCCGCCGACCGGCCCTGTGAGACCGGAGGCACCCGCCCGACAGCGCGATGCGCCCTCGGGCGCATTTGGTTTTGAGCCCGTCATTGCGGGGCTGGACCCGACAATCCATCTCAGACGATGGATGCCCGGGTCTGCCGGGCATGGCGACTGAATTGGACGTTCGATGTTCGACACGCTGTCGGAAAAACTCGGGGGCATTCTCGATCGGCTCACGCGCCGCGGCGCGCTGGCCGAAGCCGACGTTGACGCGGCGATGCGCGAGGTACGCCGGGCATTGCTTGAGGCCGACGTGGCGCTCGACGTTGCGCGCGCGTTCACCGACAACGTGAAGAAGAGCGCGATCGGCGTGGAAGTTCTGAAATCGGTTACACCCGGCCAGATGGTCGTCAAGATCGTGCACGACCAGCTGGTGCAAACGCTCGGCGCTGCCGGGCAGCCGATCGATCTCAATGCAGCCCCTCCGGTTCCGATCATGATGGTTGGACTGCAAGGCTCCGGCAAAACCACGACCACGGCAAAGCTCGCCAAGCGTCTGACGGATCGCGCCAGGAAGAAGGTGCTGATGGCGTCGCTCGACGTGCGGCGGCCCGCGGCCATGGAGCAGCTTGCCGTGCTCGGCCGTGAAACCGGCATCGATACGCTGCCGGTCATCGAAGGGCAGCAGCCGGCACAGATTTGCAAACGTGCGCTCGAAGCCGGGCGCCTCGGCGGCTACGACGTGGTGCTGCTCGATACCGCCGGCCGCACGACGCTCGATGACGCGATGATGAGCGAGGCCGCCGACGTAAAGCAGGCCGCCAGCCCGCACGAGGTGCTGCTCGTCGCGGACGCGCTCACCGGCCAGGACGCCGTCAA
>DASSRW010000125.1:0-4891 GCA_035701545.1 Pseudolabrys sp. | reverse complement strand
ATACGCACACGTTTCCGCTCGACGATCTGCCGACGGCGATCCGCTACGCGAAAGACCGGGTGGACGACGCCATCAAGGTCGTGGTGAAGGCAAGAATGAACGCTGCGCACAAGGTGGCGGCGGAGTAATTTGTGTCCGCGCAACGCGGAGGATGAGGAGAGGAGCGGCCGCATGGGTCCGGCTGCCGATCTTCGAGGAACGCTGTAAGCTTTGGGCCCATTGCGCCACGATCTGCGGTCCGCATGTTGCGGCCGGCACGGCGCACGCTGGAAATGCCAGAAAATAAACGCCGACCCAGGGAGGTGCAGGTGAAATTCTGGCGTGTGGTTGCGACGCTGCTTCTCGGCCTTGCTGCCGGAACGGCGTGTCTCGTTTCGGACGGCCGCGCGGGCGGCTATCCCTCCCGAACCATCACCGTGATCGTTCCCTATCCGCCGGGCGGGGCGAGCGACGTCGTCGCCCGCATCGTGGCCGACGGCATGAGCCGCGTGCTCAACGAGACAATTGTCATCGAGAACGTCGGTGGCGCCGGTGGCACCATTGGCACCGCGCGCGTCGCCGCCGCCGACCCCGACGGCTACACGCTGCTTGCGGCGAGCATGGGGTCGCACGTCGCCGCGCCCGCGCTCATGCCCAATCTGCGTTACGACTCGACCAGGGACTTCGAGCCGGTCGGCCTGATGTCCAATGCGCCCGTCGCCGTGGTCGCGCGCAAGGACTTCCCGGCGGCCAATCTGAAAGACTTCATCGCATACCTGAAAGCGCACGGCGACAACGTGAAGCAGGCGCACGGCGGCATCGGCTCGTCGTCACACATGGCCTGCCTGCTGTTCACCTCGGGACTCGGGCTCAAGCCGCGACTGGTGCCTTACCGGGGCACGGGGCCGGCTTTGAACGATGTCATCGGCGATCACGTCGATTTCTTCTGCGAGCAGGTGGTCAGCGTCGCGCCGTCGGTGAAGAGCAAGCTGATCAAGGCCTATGTGGTTTCGGGCGACGCGCGCTCCGCCACGCTGCCCGATGTACCGTCCGCGAAAGAGGAGGGCATTCCGAAATTCAATCTGAGCATCTGGAGCGCGATGTTTGCGCCCAAAGGCACGCCGAAGGAGGTCGCCGCCAGGCTCAGCGCGGCGCTCGACAAAACGCTCGACGATCCGCTGGTCGTCAAGCGGCTTTCCGACCTCGGCGCCACGGTTCCGGCCAAAACGGAGCGCGGACCGGCCCATCTCGAGCAGGTGCTGAAGGCCGATATCGCCCGCTGGCACCCGATCCTCACCAAAGCGATGGCGGACGCAAAGAAGAAGTAGTTCGGTCCTTACGCTTCTGAAATCGCTGGCGTTTGCGCAATCCTGTGCGGCCACGGAACGCCATCGTCACCCGGTGCGTTCTCCCTGAAATGCGCAACGCAGGAGCAAGGGCGATGGACGATCGTTCCCACAAGCGCGTCCGGGACAAGGCCGACAAGCAGCGCGAACTGCAAAAGGAACAGAGCGACGAAGTCGACGTGTCTTCCGATGACAGCTTCCCGGCCAGCGACCCGCCGAGTTACACGCCAATCCACGGCTCGAAGAAAAACGATCTCGACCAGAAGCGCTAGTCAGGCGAAAGACATCTTCAGCAGCTTCTCGGCATTGCCGCACATGAGCTTGCGCTGGTCTGCCGGCGCAAGTTCCAGCTTCCTGATTTCGGCCAGCGTCGGCGCGATCGGCCCAAGCGGCGCATCGGTCGCGAACACGACACGGTCGGTTCCGAAAAATTCCAGCCCGCAGCGCATCGCATGCACGCCGCCGCCGAACATGGCGGTGTCGGCATAGTATTCGCGCAGGTACTCCATGTGCGGCCGCTTCAGCGAGGGTAAAATCTTCGAATAGTCCTCGTCCGAGGTGCGCGCGCCGAGCACCTTCAACCCTGGCCCGATGCGCCCGTCGTAGAACGAAATCATGCCGCCGAGATGGTGGGTGATGATCCGCAGGTTCGGGTGGCGATCGAACAGCCCGCAGAATACCATGCGGATCATCGCGACCGAGGTGTCGTAGGGCCAGCCGAGGCACCACCACATCTCGAAACGCGACTTCTTTTCGCCGGCGTAGTCCGGCATCGCCGCCGTGCGCGCCGGATGCAGCCAGATCGGCCGATTCAGCTCCGCCATGACCGCAAACAGCGGCTCGAACGCAGGATCGTCCAGCGGCTTGCCGGCGACATCGGTGTAGATGAGCACGCCGGCAGCGCCGAGGTCGTTCACCGCCCGGCGCGCCTCCGCGACCGAGCCTTCGAGATCGATCATACAGAGGGCCGCAGCGAACGTGGGAAATCGGTCCGGATGCTTTCGGCACAAGTCCGCCATCTCGTCGTTGGCGATGCGCGCGAGTTGCAGCCCGACCTCGGGCTTGGCGATGTCCTCGATCGGCGGATTGGGCAGCGACACGATCTGCCGGTAGTCCCCGAACGTATCCATCTCCTTGAAGCGGGCATCGAGGTCGAACAGCTTGGTGATGCTGCGCAGGCGCGGGCCGATGTTCTGAAGCTTCGGCGCGGCCTTCGTCATCTCCTGAAAGAAACGCTCGGGATAAATGTGCGTGTAGATGTCGATAATCGTGTCGGCCATTTCCTAATCCTTCGCGCGTGCGGCTTTCAGATGATCGAGCAGCTTGGCGCGCAAGGCGGCCTGCTCGTCCGCGCTCCATGTCTGGAAACCTTGGCCCGATTTGAAGCCGAGCTTGCCATCCTTCACGAGCTTTTCCAGATAGGGCGAGGCCTTTGGCCGGTTGTCGAGGTGGGGAAACAGGATGTTGTGGATCGCGAGCGCAAGATCGGTGCCGACGAGATCGGCGTTTTCCAGCGGTCCGAGCACGGCGGAGCGGCGGCCGAACGACGCTTTCACCACGTCATCGACGGTTTTGGCGTCGCAGATTCCTTGCTCGACCAGATTGACCGCCTCGCGCCACAGCGCGTGCTGGAGCCTGTTGCCGATAAAGCCGGGCACGTCCTTCTTCACATGCGCCGGCTTCTTGCCGATGTCGCGATGCAGCGCCATCGTCCATTCGACAACCTGCGGCGACGTCCATTCGGTCTGGATCACTTCCACCAGCGGAATCATGTAGGGCGGATTCCACCAGTGCGTGCCGACGGCGCGTTCGCGCCGTTTCAAACCGCGCATAATGTCGGTGATCGGAATAACGGACGTGTTACTCGCGAGGATCGTGTCGGGCCTTACGTGCTTCTCGATCTCGGCAAAAATCCTTTGCTTGAGCGGCAAATCCTCCAGCACCGCCTCGACGACGTAGTCGGCGTCTTTCACGGCGCTCGCCAGATCGGCAACCGGCGTGACGCGCTCGACGGCGCGCTCGTCGTCGCCGAGATATTTCAGGTTGGCGAGGATGCGTGCCTTGGCGCTGTCGAGACTTGCTTTCGACTGATCGGCGATGGTGACGTTGTGCCCGCCGAGCGCGAAATTCTGCGCGATGCCGTGGCCCATCAGCCCGGCGCCGACCACGGCGATGCGCGCCTTGCTCATGCAGTGTGCCCTTGTGTCCCGGATGCGGTGCAGCACGAAGTGGTGCACCGCTGATCCGGGACCGTCGCGAACTCAGCGCTTGTAACGGTCCCGGGTCTGCAGCGCACCGCTTCGCGCTGCGCTACGCCCGGAACACGTGGCCGTCGCGTGGATGACATATCACCCCGCCGTGTAGCCGCCGTCCGCGTAAAGCACGTGGCCGGTGTAAAAGTCCGACGCTTTGGAGGCGAGGAACAACAGTGGCCCCGCCAGATCCTCCGGCTCGCCCAGGCGCCCCTTTGGCACGCGCGCGAGAAAGCCCTTGCGGACGGTCTGTGCGCGCTCGGTGTCCTCGTACATCCAGGCGGTGAGCGGCGAGCGGAAAACGGTCGGGCCAATGGCGTTGACGGTGATGCCGCTCTCGCCCCATTCGCAGCCGAGCGCCTTGGTGATTCCGTCAATTGCGGATTTGGACGCGCAGTAGGCCGTATAGCCCGCGGGGTGGCCGAGCAGCCCCCGCGCAGAAGAAGTGAGGATCACCTTGCCGCCGCGGCCTTGCTTGAGCATCTGCCGGCCGGCGGCGCGCGCCATCAGCCAGGATTGCGTGACGTTCGCGTCCATCACGTCGAGATAATCGTCGAGCTTCTGGTCGGCGATCTTCGACACCTTGTTGATGCCGGACGCAACCACGAGGATGTCGACGCCGCCGAACTTGTCGACCGCGGCCTTGACGATCTTGTCGCAGTTTTCTTCCGAGCTCGGCCGCAGCGCGACGATTTCGGTCTTGCCGCCGCCGAGTTTCGCGCATTCGGCCGCGATTTTCTTCAGCGCCTCGGCATTGCTCGCGGCGAGCACAACGTTGGCGCCCGCGCCGGCGAGCGTCTTTGTGGCCAGCGTGCCGAAGGCGCCGGAAGCGCCGGCGACGATGGCGCTCTTGCCCCTGATGTCGAACAGCGAGAGCGGATTTTTCAGGAAGTCTTCGGACATGGTGTTACTCACTGATTTGGCATTGACCGCGCCACACCCTCGGCGTCATTGCCGGGCTTGACCCGGCAATCCATCTTCTTCGTAAAAGGATGGATGCCCGGGTCAAGCCCGGGCATGACCGCAAAGTATGTGGCGCATACTTCACGTCACGCCGGCACCGCCACCGCAACCACGATCGAGCAAACCTCGTTGCCGCGGTTGATGATCTCGCGCGTCTCGTTGGGCTCGATGACGCAGCTGTCGTTCGCCTTCAGCACCGTCTCCTTGCCGTTGACGATGACGGTCAACTCGCCGCGCAGCACAAAATAGACTTTCTCCGGCGGCGACGCGTCGGGTCCGGCGCCGCCTCCCGGAAGAAAATGCGAATAGCCGAAGACGAGATTCTTCGTGCCGCCGGCTTCCGCACCGAAC
>DASSRW010000124.1:0-13842 GCA_035701545.1 Pseudolabrys sp. | reverse complement strand
CGCAAGGAGATCGGGCCGATCGCCTCGCCCGACCTGATCCAGTTTGCTCCCGGCCTGCCCAAGACCCGCTCGGGCAAGATCATGCGCCGCATCCTGCGCAAGATCGCCGAGGACGAGTCCGGCAACCTCGGGGACGTTTCGACTTTGGCCGATCCCGCCGTGGTCGACGATCTCGTCAACAACCGGCAGAACAAGAGACAGGTGAAGGCCAGCGCCGCCTCGTGAGCGGCGCCTGATCCTCGCCGGGCGAATTTACGGTAAACGCGGCTTTCGCGCGAAAGCGCCGCGCTCTGCGTTATTGTGGCGCCTTCCAACGGGAAACTGTTTCGGTGCTGAAGCGCGCGGCGCTTTTCATTGCGATTGTCGTTCTCGGTGCGCTGCTGGCCGCGGCGGCGGCCAACTCCGCGCCGAGCATGGTCGCATTCAGCGGCTTTTATCCCGGCACCATCGTGATCAAGACCCATGAGCGCAGGCTCTACTACGTGCTCGACGGCCAGCGCGCGCTGCGCTTTCCGGTCGGCGTCGGCCGCGCCGGAATGACCTGGACCGGCAGCGCCACCGTCGAAGGAAAATATCTGGAGCCGGCCTGGGAAGCGCCGCCGGAAATCCGCGACGATTACAAGCGTCAGCCGGACGTGATCCCCGGCGGAGCACCGAATAATCCGATGGGAGCAGCGGCGCTCACGCTGCGCTCCGGCGAGTACGCCATCCACGGCACCAACAATCCGTCCTCGATCGGGCGCTTCGTGTCGCACGGCTGCATCCGCATGTACAACCGCGATATCCGCGCGCTCTATCGGTTGGTCCGGGTCGGCACACCCGTGATCGTCGAGCCGTAATCAGTTGCACCAGCCGCTCCGCCGGCCGCCGGCATAGCGGCGCGCGTAGCCTGCCGCGAGCAGCGCTTCCGACACGTCCGCCGTTTCCGCTGTCGAAACAACGGCATCGACACGGCCGCCGTATTTGTCCTGGCCAACCTCCGTGATGCCGACGCCGCCTTCATCCAGGATTCGCGTCAGCGCATCACGTGCCGCAAGCGCTTTCATGCGCTCGTCCTCGCAGCGGGCGTGCAGTTCCGGCGCGTCGATGCCGCGCAGACGGACTTTCGTGGTGATGTCCATTCCAGGCCAGACGTGCACGCGCGCCTCGAACGTGTCGCCGTCCATCACGCGCAACACCTCCGCGGGATGACCAGCGTGGCTGATGGTTTGCGCGGCGCGCACTGGTCTTGCGGCGTCGGCTGCGGACTTGAGCGGCCCGTTCGACGGGACGACGGCAGCCGCAGCAAATCCAAACGCAAAACACGCCGCCGCGAGCAGGAACGGTGCGCGGGGCGCGACGGCCGATCTAAGTGCTAGGAACATAGTCCTCGACATAGCGCCGCCGGGCCGATTCGCGCAAGCATAATGTTCGGAACGATTCCCGTTCCGGCCGCCGCCGCCCATCCCGGAGAGCGATGCAAATATCGGGGAAAACTGAGGTTTTTGCCCGCTCGTCCGCGACGGCGACACAATTCGGCTCCATCAACGGCCACCATGCCGCGCTCGCGTCCTTTACTCCAGGCGGAGGCCCAGGGCCTCGCCGCCCGCCGCGTTGCCGCCGATATTCTCGACGGCGTGCTGCGCCGGCGGCTGCCGCTCGACGAGCAGCTTTCCGGCAAGGCCGCGCATCCCGATCTCGCCAGGCTGGAAACGCGCGACCGCGCGCTGATGCGCCGTCTGGTCGCAACGGTGCTGCGGCGCCTTGGGACCCTTCGCCATCGTCTTGGCGTGCTGCTCGACCGCGGCTTTCCCGCCGACGCGCCGCGCGTGGAATCGATTTTGCTGATCGGCGCCGCGCAAATTCTCTGGCTGGAAGTACCCGACCATGCCGCGGTCGATTTGAGCGTGCGGCTCGCGCAGGCCGATCGCCGTGCATCCCGGTACGCCGGGCTGATCAACGCGGTGCTGCGGCGGACCACGCAGAACCGCGCAGCGGATGCAGCCGATAGCGCGGCGCGCGACACGCCGGAATGGCTGTTTGCGCGCTGGGCAAAGACGTACGGCGCCGAAACGGCGCAGGCGATCGCCGCCGCCAACGGCCACGAGCCGGCGCTCGACATTACCGCCAAGCAGAATGCGGAATCCTGGGCGGAGCATTTGCGCGGACGCGTGCTCTCGACCGGATCGGTGCGGACGCTGGCGCACGGCTCGATCGCTTTGCTCCCCGGATTTTCCGAGGGAGCCTGGTGGGTGCAGGACACCGCGGCTTCGCTGCCGGCGCGCCTCTTTGGCGACGTTCGCGACAAGAGCGTTGCCGACCTTTGCGCCGCACCGGGCGGCAAAACCGCGCAACTCGCATTGGCCGGCGCGCATGTCACCGCCGTCGATCGTTCGCCGCAGCGCATTGCGCGCTTGCGCGAAAATTTCGCGCGGCTGCGTTTCGACGCCGAAATCGTCGCCGCCGACGTGCTGGAATGGAGCGCAGGCCCGTTCGACGCCGTGTTGCTCGACGCGCCTTGCTCTTCGACAGGAACCATTCGCCGCCACCCCGACGTGCCATGGCTGAAGAGCGAATCCGAAATCGCAACGATGGCCGCCGTGCAAGCGCGGCTGATCGATCGCGCTGTCGGGCTGCTCAACCCCGGCGGAACGCTCGTCTACTGCGTGTGCTCGCTCGAGCCGGAGGAAGGCGAGCAGCAGATCGAAGCCCTGCTCCTGCGTGATCCAGGCGTGATCCGCGCACCGATCGCCGCCGGCGAGGTTTGCGGTCACGCCGAGTTCATAACGGCCGCGGGCGACCTGCGCACGCTGCCTTCGCAGCTTCCCGACACCGATCCGCGCTGGAGCGGTCTCGACGGCTTTTACGCCGCGCGTCTGGTGCGGCGATAGGCATCCGGCCGCACGTTCATGTTGGCCCTCCAGCGCCCCTTCGCTATCCTGCGAAACGACCGGGGGAATCGCCCCTCACGTCGCGGGACGGGCGACCAGATGCTGCGGCTTTCGCTGGCGGAACGAGCCAGACTGCTTGCGCTCATAGCGAGCCGCGCATACCGCACTGTCGCCACCCGGCTCGCGACGCATTCCCTGCTGCGCTGGCGTTTTGCGCGCGGCAAGACCGACCGGCTGGTGATCGCGCCGCAGGACCTGCGCACTGCCGACGCCACGCGTGCCACCGAGATCTATGCCGGCCGTTTCGCCTTTGCCGGCAAGGTCGTGGTTTCCGACAGCCGCTCGCCTTTCGAAATCGCGCCGCCGTCGGACGAATGGGCGGCCATGTTGCTCAGCTTCTACTGGCTGCGCCATTTGCGCGCGGCGGATTCACCGATCACGCGGGCGAACGCCCGCTCGCTGGTCGATGACTGGATCACCCTGCAAGGGAGCTGGAACGCGACCGCCTGGCGACCGGAAATCCTGTCGCGGCGCATCCTGTACTGGCTCTGCCAGACGCCCTTGGTCCTGGAGGAGGCCGACGCGCGTTTTTACCGCCGGTTTGTGCGCAGCCTGATGCGGCAGGTGCGCTGCTTGCGCGCCACGATGAACGACGCACGCGACGGCCTGCCGCTGCTGCAAGCGGCGATCGTGCTCACCTATGTGGGCCTCTGCATGGAAGCCCAGTCGCGCTGGCTGAGGCCGGGCGCGCGCAAGCTGGTGGAGCAGTTGAATCGCCAGGTCCTTGCCGACGGCGGACACATCAGCCGCAATCCCGGCGCCCTGATCGAGCTTCTGCTGGATCTTCTGCCGCTGCGGCAGGCGTTCGCCCATCGCAATATTCCGCCGCCCGCCGCGCTCAACAACGCGATCGACCGGATGATGCCGATGCTGCGCTTCTTTCGCCACGGCGACGGCAACTTCGCGCTGTTCAACGGCATGGGTCCGACGACGGTCGATGCGCTGGCAACCGTGCTCGCCTACGATGACGCGCGCGGCACGCCGGTTTCGAATGCGCCGCACACCGGCTACCAGCGTCTGGAGTGCGGCAAGACGGTGCTGCTGATGGACACGGGGCGTCCGCCGCCCGCCGGGCTCAGCCGCGAAGCCAACGCCGGACCGCTGTCGTTCGAGCTGTCATGGCGCGCGCACCGGCTTGTCGTGAATTGCGGATTGCCGGCGGTGGGCCGCGAAACGTGGCGCCAGGTCGCACGCGCGACCGCCGCGCACTCCACCGTCACGTTCAACGAGGTCTCATCCTGCCGCTTCGCCGAGAGCCCCTGGATAAAACGGCTGCTGGGCGGCGTTCCGATCATAGGGGGGCCCCGGTATCTGCCGGTCACACGCGACGAGATCGACGGGGCCAAAATCGTGCGCGCCTCGCACGACGGCTATGCGCGCGACTTCGGTGTAGTCCACACCCGCGCCCTGCGGCTTTCGGCGGACGGCCTCACGCTGGAAGGTGAGGACTCGTTTGCGCCGGTCCGCGGCGACGTGCTGCCGGCGAATGCGCGCGATGCGTTTGCCATACGCTTCCATCTGCATCCCGCGGTGAAGGCGAACCGGCTGCAGGATGGGCATGGCGTAATTCTGCTGCTGCCCGACCGCGACGTGTGGACCTTCACCGCCTTCGAGGACCGGGTGGAAATCGAGGAAAGCGTGTTTCTGGCCGGCCCCGACGGGCCGCGGCGGACCGCGCAAATCGTGATTTACGGACGCGCCCGCCACCAGCCCGCGGTGCAGTGGAGCTTTCATCATGCGCCTCCCGTGCAACCCGGGACGGAAAAGAAAACACGACGCGAGGAGCCGGAACTGCCGCTCTGACCGTGCTGTGGATGCGCGGAGCCACGCGCGCTCGCCCATACCCATCCCACCGGCTCCTGTGCTAGCTCCTCGCCCATGAGCAGCCATCCCCGCCGCATCACCCGCGCTCTTGTCTCGGTGTCGGACAAGACCGGACTTGCCGATTTCGCCCAGGCGCTTGCCGGCTATGGAACGGAATTGATCTCGACCGGCGGCACCGCCAAGGCGCTGACCGCGCTCGGCCTCAAGGTCACGGACGTCGCCGACCTGACCGGCTTTCCCGAGATGATGGATGGGCGCGTCAAGACACTACACCCGAAGGTGCACGGCGGGCTGCTGTCGATCCGTTCGAACCAGCAGCATGCCGCCGCGATGCAGCAGCACGGCATCCGGCCGATCGATCTTCTTGTGGTCAATCTCTATCCTTTCGAGACGACGGCGGGAAAAGGCGCGGGCTACGAGGACTGCATCGAGAACATCGACATCGGCGGCCCGGCGATGATCCGCGCCGCCGCCAAGAACCACGCCGATGTCGCGGTGGTCGTCGAACCGGAAGATTATGCCGTGTTGCTGGCCGAGCTCGCGCAGCACGGCGGCATGACCACGCTTGAGCTGCGCAAGAAATTCGCCGCCAAAGCGTTTGCGCGCACCGCCGCCTATGACGCGGCGATTTCCAACTGGTTTGCCGATACGTTGCGCGACAACGCGCCCGACTATCGCGCGTTCGGTGGCGTTCTGGTCGAGGCGCTGCGGTATGGCGAGAACCCGCATCAGAGCGCGGCGTTTTATCGTGCGCCGATCGCGCGCTTCGGCGTCGCAACCGCACGGCAGGTGCAAGGCAAGCAGCTCTCCTACAACAACATCAATGACACCGATGCGGCTTACGAATGCGTTGCCGAGTTCGATCCGAAGCATGGCCCGGCGTGCGTGATCGTGAAGCATGCCAATCCATGCGGTGTGGCTGAGGGAGCGAACCTCGTCGAGGCCTACCGCAAGGCGCTTGCCTGCGATTCCACGTCGGCCTACGGCGGCATCGTTGCCGTCAACCGCACGCTCGATGCCGAGGCTGCGCGAGCGATCACCGAGATTTTCACCGAAGTCATTATCGCGCCGGACGCGACGGATGAGGCCATCGAGATCGTCGGCGCAAAGAAGAATTTGCGGCTGCTGCTCGCCGGCGGCTTGCCCGATCCGCGCGCCGCGGGCGTGACGTTCAAGTCGGTCGCCGGCGGCATGCTGGTGCAGTCGCGCGACAATGCCGTGGTCGATGACATGCCGCTCAGGACCGTGACCAGACGCGCGCCGAGCGAGGCCGAGCTGCGCGATCTGCGTTTTGCCTTTCGCGTCGCCAAGCATGTGAAGTCGAACACCATCGTTTATGCAAAGGACCTCGCGACCGTCGGAATCGGCGCGGGCCAAATGAGCCGCGTCGACTCGGCGCGCATTGCCGCGCGCAAAGCGGAAGACGCCGCGCGGGAAGCGAAGCGCGCCGCGCCCTTAACAAAAGGCTCGGTCGTCGCTTCCGACGCCTTTTTCCCGTTTGCCGACGGCCTCCTTGTCGCGATCGAGGCCGGTGCCACGGCGGTGATCCAGCCGGGTGGCTCGATGCGCGACGAAGAGGTGATCAAGGCCGCCGACGCGCACGATGTTGCGATGGTCTTCACGGGAACGCGGCACTTCAGGCACTAGCGCCGTCATCCTGAGGTGGCCGCGCGTAGCGCGGCCCTCGAAGGATGCACGGCCGCGGTTTGTCGTCCTTCGAGGCTCGCTTCGCTCGCACCTCAGGACGACGATCATTGCTTCGCCAAATCTCCGAGCAGACTCGCCGCGACCGACAGTTTCGACAGCGTCAGGCCGGGCCCTGCAATTTCATTGACCGCGGTGCGGATGCGCTCGACTTCGCCCTGCCTCGGCTTGACCCATGCGGCGACCGCTTCGGCACCCGCCGCACCGTCTGCAACCATTGCGGCCGCAAGCCGCCGCATCGCATCGCCGATCGAATCGAGCGTGCGATCGAGGGCGAGCCGGTCGAAATAGTCGGATATGACGATGTCCGCTACGGAGCTGCTGATGCGATCGAGTTGAAAGAAGGCTTCGGCGGCGAAATAGGTTTCGGCGACGTCGGCAATGGCCCGTTGCGCCCGATCGGCCACCAGCACGATGTCGGGCGCCCCCTTGAGCACACGCAGGTCCGCAAGCCGCCGCGCCAGATCGCCGGGAATGCCGACCTGCTTGAGCTCTTCCATGCGCGTTGTCCGCGCGGCAAGCGCATCTTTCGACAATGCGTTGTCGAGTGCGGCGGCGACCTGATCGATTCCGTCGCGATAATGGGCAACGATCGTCGCCAGCCCCTGTTTGAGATCGACGTTGCGCAGAAACCAGACCAGCCGGTCGAGCAGGAGATTCTCGACCGTCGCATAAAGCAGAAGCTGAAGCTTTCCGGCGACCTTGTTATCGAGTGTGTTGATCGCGTCGTTTAGCGCGGTCATGTCGTAGCTGTCGCGCACGGCGGCAAAGGCAGCCGCAATCGCTTCCGGTCCCGCGCCGGTCTGGTCGGCGATGCGGACAATGAGCGTCGGCCCGCCGCGGTTGATCATCGAGTTCGCAAGCTGCGTGGCAATGATTTCGCGGCGCAGGCGGTGCTCGTGCAGCGCGTCGGCATAGCGCTCCGACATTTCCTTCGGAAAATAGCGGCCGAGCTCGCGGCCGAGATAGGGATCGTCCGGCACCGCGCTGTCGAGCAGGTCGGAATAAAGCGTGAGCTTGGCGTAGGCGAGCAGCACCGCCAGCTCGGGCCGGGTCAGCGGCACCTTCCGTTTGCGCCGGTCCGCAAGGCTCATGTCGTCGGGCAAAGCCTCGACCGCCCGATCGAGATGACCGTGCACTTCCAGAAGCTGCATCAGCCGCTGCTGAAACCCGAAATCCTCCATGCCGCGCCGCTCGGCAAGCGACAGCGCCAGCGATTGGAGATAGTTGTTGCGCAACACGAGGCGCGCGACCTCGTCGGTCATTTCCGTGAGCAGCACGTTGCGCGCATCGAGCGTGAGCGCGCCTGAACGCAGCGGCGCGCTGAGCGCAATCTTGATGTTGACTTCCACATCCGAGGTATTGACGCCGGCCGAATTGTCGATGGCATCGGTGTTGAGACGGATACCGCGCATCGCCGCCTCGATGCGGCCGCGCTGCGTCATGCCGAGGTTGGCGCCCTCGCCGATCACCCTGCATTTGACATCCGCTCCGCTGATGCGGATGGCGTCGTTGGCGCGGTCGCCGACCGCGACATCGCTTTCACTTGAAGCGCGGACATACGTGCCGATGCCGCCGAAGAACAGAAGATCGACCGGCATTTGCAGGACCGCTTTCATCAGCGCCTGCGGCGTCACCGCCTCGCCGGCGCCGATCAGCTTCTGCGCCTCGGGGCTGAGCCGGATTTCCTTTGATGAGCGCGGATAGACGCCGCCGCCTTTCGAGATCAGCGATTTGTCGTAGTCCTGCCAGCTCGAGCGCGGCAACTTGAACAGCCGCGTGCGCTCGGCGAAGCTCTTTGCCGGATCGGGATCCGGATCGATGAAAATGTCGCGGTGATCGAAGGCGGCGAGCAGCCGGATGGTCTTCTCGCGCATCATGCCGTTGCCGAACACATCGCCCGACATATCGCCGACGCCGGCCACTGTGAACGGCGTCTTGCCGATGTCGATATCCATCTCGCGGAAATGGCGCTTCACGGACTCCCAGGCGCCGCGCGCGGTAATACCCATCGCCTTGTGGTCGTAACCGGCCGAGCCGCCGGAGGCGAAGGCATCACCCAGCCAGTAGCGATGCCCGTTGGAGAGCGCGTTCGCGGTGTCGGAGAAGGTGGCGGTGCCCTTGTCGGCGGCAACGACGAGATATGGATCGTCGCCCTCATGCCGCACGACGTTCTCGGGCGGCACGATCGTGCCATCCGCCGCGATGTTGTCGGTGATGTCGAGCAAGGTCGAAATGAAGAGCTTGTAGGTCGCGACGCCTTCCGCCTGCATCACCTCGCGCGGCGCGCCCTTCGGCATCAGCTTCGGCACGAAGCCGCCCTTCGCGCCGACCGGCACGATCACTGCGTTCTTGACTTGCTGCGCCTTGACGAGCCCGAGAATCTCGGTGCGGAAATCCTGCGGCCGGTCGGACCAGCGAATGCCGCCGCGCGCGACCTTGCCGAAGCGCATGTGCACGCCTTCGACCCGCGGCGAATAGACGAAAATCTCGTAAAGCGGCCGCGGCAGCGGCAGGTCGGCGAGCTTCTTGCTCGTGAACTTGACCGCAATCTCCGCCTTCGGCTGGCCGTCGGCGCCGGTCTGATAAAAGTTGGTGCGGATCGCCGACTGCACCGCATTCACGAAACGGCGGAGGATACGGTCCTCGTCGAGGCTCTCGACATCCGCCAGCGCATTCTCGATGCGCTCGGCAATCGCCGCTTCGCGCGCGGCGCGGTCCGGGCCATTGCGCGGGTCGAAGCGCGTGTGAAACAGTTCGACGACATCGCCGGCGATGCCGGCGTGCTTCACCAGCGTCGCCCACATGTAGTCCTGCGAATAGGGCACGCGGATTTGCCGCAGGAACCGCGACAGCGCGCGAATGAGCGCCACATCGCGCCACATCAGGCCCGCGAGCACCAATGCGTTGTAGCCGTCGTTCTCGGCGACACCGCACATGATCATCAGGAAGGCGGCCTCGAGCCTTGCCTTGGCGGCGCCGTCGAGCGCAATCGCGCCGCCGTTGCTGCGCTCGAGCAGCATGTCGTGCAGCCAGACGCCCTGCGCGCCGTCGCCTTTCGGCACGATGTGATAGGTACGCTCGTCCACCACACGGAAGCCCATGTTTTCCAGCACCGGAACGCGCTCGGAGAGTGGCAGCGGCTGATCGAGACGCCAGACCTTCAGCCCGACCGTGCCCTGCTCTTCCTCGACGCGATGATGGAAGTCGACGCCGAGCGGATTGCGCTCCGTGAGACTCTCGATCATGCGGATGTCGGCGACCGCCACCGCCGGCGCGTAGGCCTCGTGATAGCCGGCGGAAAATGCCGCGCTGTAGCGCTCGAACAGCGCCTCCGCCTTGTCGGGCGGATTGACCAGCGCGAGCGCATCGGCGAAGTCATCGCTCCAGGTCCGCACAATGCCGGCTACCGCCCGCTCGAGCGTGTCGCGATCCACCTCCGGCGTCTTGCCCTCGCGGCGCCCGATGATGAAGTGCACGCGCACCAGCGTGCCTTCCTCCGGGAAGAACGGGTAATAGGCGGAAACGTGACCGATGAAGATGCTGGCGAGATATTCCCCGATCCGCTCGCGGACATGGCTGCCGTAGCGCTCGCGCGGTACGAACACCATCACGGACACGAAGCGATCGAAGCGGTCGACGCGCGCCAGCACGCGCACGCGCGGACGCTCGCCCAGCTGCAGGATCGCTACCGCAAAGTGATAGAGCGTCTCGTCGTCGACCTGGAACAGTTCATCGCGCGGATAGTGCTCGAGCACGTTCGCCAGCGCCTTGCTCGAATGGCCGCCGGAGCCGAAAGCGGCGCGCTTCTCGACACGGGCGACCTTGCGGCGCAGGTAGGGAATGCTGTGCGCGGAGCGCGTGTAGGCGGTCGAGGTGAACAGGCCGACGATGCGGACTTCGCCGGTGAGATTGCCGGCCTCGTCGAAGCGCTTGACGCCGATGTAGTCGAGGTAAACGCGCCGGTGCACGCGCGAGCGCACGTTCGCCTTGGCCACGATCAGCGGCCGCGGCTCTTTCAGAAACGCCATGATCTCGGGCGTGATCTCCAGCAGCTCGTTGCCGCGCCGGAGCACGCGGAAGTCGCGCGAGCGCATGATGCCGAGCCCGCTCTCGAACACCGGCTCGAGCGAATTGTCCTTGATGACGTAATCGCGCACGCCGAGGAACGTGAAGTTGTCGGCGATCAGCCATTGCAGGAACTGAACCGCTTCCGCGATCTCATCGACCGGCATCGGCGGCGGATTGGTTTTCAGATCGCCGACGATTACGTTGACGCGCGCGAGCGTCGCCTTCCAGTCCTGCACCGCGAGCCGCACTTCGCCGAGCACGGTTTCGAGCGCGCGCACGATTTCCAGGCGGCGGCCTTCATCCGGAATGGGCGCGAGATGAATGTGAATGAAGCTCTCGCGTTGCGCGCTTTCCGGCTCCTTGAGCTCGAGCAGACGGCCGGCGGCATCGCGCTCCACTCCGAACACGGGATGCGCGACCAGATGAATGTCGGCTCCCCGATCGCCGAGTTCGCCCATGACCGAATCGACGAGGAACGGCATGTCGTCGTTGACGATCTCGACGACAGTGACCGCCGTCGTGCTGCCCGAAGCAGAAAGCCTGACCAGCTCGCAGCGGACCTTCGGCGCGTTCGGCGCGCGCCGGGCCAGGAAATCCCAGGCGCGCGCGGCCAGCATCGCGAGATCTTCCGGCGCGTAGCGCACCACGTCCTCGGGCACGACGCGGCCGAAAAGTTGCTCCGGGAACGTCTGCGGCATGGGGCCGTCGGCGGCCATGGCGGCGCGCGCGAGCGCCTTGCGCGCCGTTTCCTCTTCATCAATGCGCGCCAAGGCCATGATTCTTTACGTCCCTGCCATCCCGAGAATCACTGTTCCGGATGCTTCAGTCTTCACATTCCGGAACAGGGCGTCGAGGGCAACACACCATTTGGTGACGCCCTGACGATAACCGCGCCGCCGCCGGCGCGTTTCCAGGCGCGGCGCACGCGCCTAAGACGCTGATAGCAAAGCTCAAATGGCCAGGCGCCCGCGGTATCGCGAGGCCCGATAACAATGTAGGCTTTACGCCTTGTGGATCGACAAGAGGCAAGCGCACATGGCGAAAATCCTCAAAGCCGCCGCGGCCAAACCCGCGGCCGCGCTGCGCGCGATCAAGGGCGGCAAGGTGGCGTCGCCCAAGGCCTCCGCAAACAAGCCGGCAGCGCCGCAGGCGGATGACGCTCCCGTCATTGCGCTCAATCTTCCGCCCGTAAAGCTCTCGCCGGCGATGGCGGCCTATTTCAGGAAATGCGAGGAGAAGCTCGGCTTCGTGCCGAACGTGCTGCTTGCCTACGCCTTCGACATGACGAAACTCGAAACCTTCGTCGCCATGTACAACGACCTGATGCTGGGCGAGAGCGGGCTTTCCAAGCTCGAGCGCGAGATGATCGCGGTCGCCGTGTCATCGCAGAACCGCTGCTACTATTGCCTGACCGCGCATGGCGCCGCCGTGCGGCACTATTCCGGCAACCCGCTGCTTGGCGAGCACATGGTGATGAACTATCGCGCCGCACGGCTCAACAGGCGGCAGCGCGCAATGCTCGACTTCGCCGTGAAGCTCACCGCCTCGCCCTGGAGCGTCGAGGAAGGCGACCGCGAGCGGCTGCGCCGGGCCGGATTTTCCGAGCGTGACATCTGGGACATCGCCGCGGTGGTCGGATTCTTCAACATGTCGAACCGCGTTGCATCCGCCACCGACATGCGGCCGAACACCGTCTATCACGGCCAGGCGCGCTGAATGGCTGCCATGCGCGGGCTTGCTCCGCGCGCACCCCGCTGACTAGCTTTGCGCACAGCCGGGACGCGTCCGGCCACGACGAGCAGGACATGAAGCGCCCGGCATTTGTTGCGATTGCTGTTCTCGCATTTGTTGCCGGCGCGTTCGCCTACGCGCAGGACTATACGGTCCGGCAGTTCGTCAGCATCCCGCCGGCGCAAAGCGCGCTCGCCCGCGACGGCATGGTCGTGGCGCAGGAGGCGCGCGCAGCGCGCATCGGCGCCGACGTCCTGAAGCGCGGCGGCAACGCGGTCGATGCTGCGGTCGCCGTCGGCTTCGCGATGGCGGTGACCTATCCGCGCGCCGGCAATCTCGGCGGCGGCGGCTTCATGGTGATCCATCTCGCCAACAGCAATCAGGACATCGCCGTCGATTACCGCGAGACGGCGCCGGCGGCCGCGACGAAAGACATGTTCCTCAACGAGCATGGCAATCCCGATCCCGACAAATCGCGCAACAGTGCGCTCGGCATCGGCGTGCCCGGCACTGTGGCGGGTCTGGCGCTGGCGGAACGGCAATATGGATCGGGCGTCTTCTCGCTTGCGGACCTGATCGCGCCGGCGATCGAGTTCGCGCGCAAGGGCATTCCGGTCGAGGACGACATCGCGGATTCGCTTCCGGCCGCGCGCGAGCGGCTGGCGCGCTGGCCTTCCTCGGCAAAGATTTTCCTGAAAGACGGCCACGTGCTCGCGCCCGGCGACACGCTCGTTCAACCCGATCTCGCCGATACCTTGCAGGCCATTGCCGACAAGGGCCCGCGCGCCTTTTACGAAGGACCCATCGCCGGAAAGATCGCCGGCGCGGTGCAGGCCGCCGGCGGCATCATGACCGTCAGCGATCTGAAGAATTTCCATGCCATTCTGCGCGTGCCGGTGCGCGGTACCTACCGCGGCTACGACATCGTTTCCATGCCGCCGCCCTCCTCCGGCGGCGTGCATCTGATCGAGATGCTGAACATTCTCGAAGGCTACGATCTGGCGAAGCTCGGGCGCAGCGAGCAGTCATTTCATTACATGGTCGAAGCCATGAAGCGCGCCTATGCCGACCGCGCCGAATTCATGGGCGACCCGGAATCCGTGCGCATGCCGCTGAAAGGCCTGCTGTCGAAGAAATACGCCGCCTCGCTGCGCGCAACGATCGGCGAGAAGGCGACGCCCTCAGCCGATATCCGCGCCGGCAATCCGCAAGGCTTTGAAGGCCCCAATACGACGCATTTTTCCGTCATCGACCGTGACGGCAACGCGGTGTCGAACACCTACACGCTCAATTTTTCGTATGGCGTCGGGCTGGTCGCGGACGGCACCGGCGTATTGCTCAACAACGAGCTTGACGATTTCACGGCGAAAGCCGGCGCATCGAACGCGTACGGCCTGGTCGGCTTCAACGCCAACCTGCCCGGCCCGGGAAAACGCCCGCTGTCGTCGATGACGCCGACCATCGTGCTCAAAGACGGCAAGCCGTTTCTGGTCACCGGCTCGCCCGGCGGCAGCCGCATCATCACCGCCGTGCTGCAGGTGATCACGAACGTCATCGACTTCCACATGAGCATCGCCGATGC
>DASSRW010000123.1:0-9569 GCA_035701545.1 Pseudolabrys sp. | reverse complement strand
GCCAATAATGGGCGACACGACAATCACCGGCGCCTCACTCTGCGTTAGCGCTTCCCGCATGCCGGCCACGGACAGCATCGGATCGATGCTGAGGTAAGGGTTCGAAGGACAGATAATAAAGGCCCGCACCGTCCGCTGCCTCAGCAATTCCAGGACGCCGCGCGCCGGCTTTGCCGAGCGCGCGCCGTCGAAGCGGATCGCTCTCACGACAGGCTCGCACCGTCGGCGCACAAAGTAGTGCTGAAACGGCAAGTCGCCCTCGTCCGTCGCGACGATCGTTCGAACGGCATCATCCGACATCGGCACGATCTCGGCGGAGATGCCCCATTCGCGGACGACACTCGCTGCAAATGCACTCAACGTCCCACCTGCGCGGAGGAACGCGGTGCGCGCCGCATGCAGCGCGAGATCGCGATCGCCAAGATTGAACCAGGTCTCTCCGCCGAGCTGGGCCAAGGCCTGCATGAAATTCCAGCTCTCGTCGGCGCGGCCCCAGCCGCGGCCGGGATCGGCAAGGCCAGCAAGCGTATAGAGAACCGTGTCGAGGTCCGGCGAAATGTGCAGGCCGAGATGCTCGAAATCGTCGCCGGTATTGACGATCACCGTCAGTTCGTCAGGCGCGAGCACGCGCGACAGGCCGAGCGCGAGCTTGGCGCCGCCGATGCCACCGCATAGCGCAACCACGTGGCGGTCCTGCGCGCTTGCCTTCATCGGAACAGGTCCATTTCCTTCGGGCGCAACAACGCGGCGGCCGGCAGCGCCGGCGCGCTGCAAACGAACCCGCGCAGGTGCACCGCCGGCCGCGCCTCGGCCGCCTGGCCCATCAGCAGCGATGCCGCGGCCGCGATCTCGTCGGCTGTCGCAACTTCCGTGACGCGCATTGTGCGGCCGAAGAGATCGGGCACGCCGGCCATGTCGTGCAGCGACGCCAGGCCGGCTGCGCCGAGCGCAGTCCCGATGACTCCATTCCGCCATGGGCGTCCGAAGCTGTCGTTGATGATGACGCCGAATTCGACGCCGAATTCGCGGTCGAGTTTCGATTTCAACGCCGCGGCCGATGCATCGGGGTCGCGCGGCAGAAGGAGAACATGCTCGTCATCCCCGGCAACGTTCGATTGGTCGACGCCGGCATTGGCCATCACGAAGCCGAGGCGATGCGCCACGATCAGCACATCCTTGCGCCGGCGAATGACTTCGCTCGATTCGGACAGAATGACCTCGACGAGACGCGGGTCCTTGTTCACCTCTCGCGCCAGCTCGGATGCGCGCGTCGATGGCTTGACCCTGGCGAGATCGACGAGACGGCCTTCGGCCTTTGAGACGACTTTCTGGGCGACAACGAGAATGTCGCCCGTTTCGGGCGCAATCCGTGTGCGCCTCAGCCCCGCCGCCAGCAGCGCCGCCAGATCGTCGCCGTCCTGCACGAGCGGAATCCCTTCCAGAGCTGTCAACGTGATGCTGCCCGAAGCCATCAAAAGTCACCGCGAAGCGGGCGGCGGCAGGCCCGTGATGCGAATGCCGGCGCCGGGGACCTTGTAGCGCCGATTGATGGCGATGAGGACGGAGGTGAGCGCTTCGGCCGCCACCGTGTTGGCGAGCGCTCCGCCGTCGACGCCGCGCGTCGCCACCTCATCGGCCAGCGCAATCACCTGTTCACGAACAGCGGCATCGTCGGCGAACACCAGCACGTCGCAATCGGCCTTCTCGCCGCCGTGCAATTTTTTTGCGCCGACGTTGTGGAAGGCGGACGCCACGCGAACATCGGCGCCGAGCACACGCTGCGCCACCAGCGCCGGTGAGCCCGCCGGCGGCAGCTGCACGACCGAGACTTTCGGCGGCACCAGCGGAACGACGGCGTCGACCAGCACCTTGCCCGCCATCGCAGGCTTGATGTCCGCAAGCATGGCGTCGTGATTGGCATAGGGCACGCAAAGAACTGCGATATCCGCGGCGCCGGCCGCGCCGGCATTGTCGTCGCCGCGCACGGCCGCGCCGGTCAGGGCGCCAAGTTCCCTCGCCGCCGCTTCCGCTTTCGTCCTGTCACGCGAGCCGAGAACAACCGGATAGCCCGCCGCGGCCCACAGCCGGGCAAGGCCCGAACCGAGATCGCCCGTCCCGCCGATGACCGCGATAACCGGCTTGCCATTCGCCATCACGCTTCGCCTCCGTGGCAGCGCGGGAAGGGTAAGGTACTATGTTTAGTAACACAAGACCTTTACCGCCGCCGCTCAGCGCGCCTCGACCCCGCACCAGTCGCAGATGCTGAGCGCCATCACCTTGATCGCGGTCTGGTAGTCGTCGATGCTGACGTACTCATCGTCCGAGTGCATGACCGCCGTCGAGCCGGGCCCGAAGATCACCGTCGGCGTGCTGCCGTAGAGATTGAGAAAACGGGTGTCAGCCGCGCCCTGCCGCCCGCTGATCTCGGGCTGCTTTCCGGTGATCTCCGTGTAGTTCCTCGATACCACCTCGACGATCGGATGGTTGCGCGGAATTTCCGAGGCCTGCGCGTCGTAACCGACGAAGCGCACCTTGGGCGGATGGTCCTTCATCCAGGGATCCTCGGCGGCAACGCGCGCGATGTGCTCGACGAGGCTGCGCTTGACGCCTTCGTGGTCCTCTCCCGGCACGGTCGCCATGCTTCCCTTGAGCAGGCACGTGGCGGGGAACGAGCTCGGGAAATTGCCCGAATGAAACGCGCCGATCATGCACGGGATCGCGTCGATCAACTTGGGATAAAGCGGGTGCTTCACGGATGCAATGCGCTTTTCCTCAAGCGCCGCCACCGCCTTGGTGATCTTGTAGCCAAGCTCGATGCCGCTCACGCCCTGATAACGGCGCTGAATCCCCGCCGCTTTTCCCTGAATTTCGATCTCGAACCAGATGCGGCCGATGCACGCCGGCTGCACCGCAAGCCCGCTGGTCTCGCCGGAGATGCCGGCATCCGCTCTATATCCGCGGATCACCGTGTCGAGCGTACCGTGGCCGCTGACTTCCTCGTCGATTACGATGTCGATATAAACATCGCCCTTCGGTTTCACGCCGGCGGCGATCATGTTTTCGACCGCCATGATGTGGCTCGCGACCCCGCTCTTCATGTCGCAGGAGCCGCGGCCGTAGATGCGGCCATCCTTGATCGACGCCGACCACGGATCGTCGCTCCAGCCCTCGCCGTTGCCGACCGGAATCACATCGGTGTGGCCGTTGAACAAAAGCGAGCGGCCGCCGCCGGTGCCCTTCCACGTGGCGACGATGTTCGGGCGGCCTTCGTAGCCGCGATCGACCGGAATATAGCCGGGATGCTTCTTGAGCTTTTCCCAGTCGCTTTCCCACATGTCGACCTCAAGTCCCAATTTGGTGAGATAGTCGGCGAGAAATTTCTGGATGTTGCTCTCGTCGCCGGTGACGCTCGGAATGGCGATCATCTGCTGGAGAAACTTGACCGACTTGTCCTTCGTGGCATCGATCTGCTTCAGCACCTTCTGGCGGCTCTCGTTGCTCATGATTGGTCCTCGATTGTATCGAATGCGATCATTGTCCGAACAGGCGGCGCAGACGGGCGATGATTGTCCGTGCAAGCGCCGAGAAAAACAGGCCGCCTGCGCGCAGCTCGCTTTCCTGCGCGGGTACCGGCGCGCCGCTGAGGCGCGCCTCGACGTTTTGCGCAAAGGTCGCGGTGAGACGGCCGGCGATATCCTGCATGAGATCGGAGCGGCTGAATTGCGCCAAGGGGCCCGTCAAACGATAGCCGACCCTCAACGCGACCCTCGTTGCTCCGTTTTCGGTGGCGGTCAGCCGGTATTGCACGACGCCGCGCGTTGCAGAGCTGCTGCGCTGGTCACTGCCGCTGCCGTTGATCGAGCCGGAATGAGCCGCATCGTCGCGCGTAATTTCGGCAGTTCCGTGGAAATCAGCAGTGATCGGCCCGACCTTGACGCGCATCTTGCCGGCGACCGTACGGCCGTCGCTTTCACCGGTCAGGGACGCACCCGGCAGGCAGGCGGCCACGTCCGATACCGCACCGAAAAATTTCCATACCGCCTCAAGCGGCTGGTGCACGACAAAGCTCTGCTCGAAGGTGGATTGCGGTTGCCAATCGGCGAGATCGCCGGTTTGCGCAGATGCGGAGGCCATGTTCGCGGCGGGGCTCGACCTCTGCGCAGGGCCGGTCGAGAGCGCGCTCGCCTGACTGCTTGCACCGGCCGGACCGAGCACCTTGCGCCCGGCGCCCGGCAGCGGCGCAATGCCTCGCTTGCGCCGCGCGGCAATCACGCTTTGCACCGCACGGACGATTCCGAGGTAGCCGGTGCAGCGGCACAGATTGCCGCTCATCCCGACGCGAATTGCCTGCTCGTCTGCGTCGGCCGCCCGCAGCACAAGATCGCGCGCGGCGATCAGCATGCCCGGCGTGCAGTAGCCGCATTGAAGCGCATGCTCGCGCGAGAAGGCCGTGCGCAACTCTTTCGCAATCTCGTCGTCGTCGAGCCCCTCGATGGTCGTCACCGCGGCATTCGTGCAGGAAACCGCGTAGGTGATGCACGAGCGCACCGGCACGCCGTCCAGCAGCACGGTGCATGCGCCGCAAACACCGTGCTCGCAGCCGAGATGCGTTCCCGTGAGATTTTGCGTCTCGCGCACGAAGTCCGCGAGGTGCATCCGCGGCTCGACATCCGTAGTCACATTCCGGCCGTTGATTGTCAGACCCACGGTCGTCATGACGCATACGCCTGCGCGACCGCGCGACGGAGGACCGCAAGATGAATGTTCTGATCAATGCCGTCGAGAATGCCGCACGCGGCCATGACCTGGCGCACCAGGCTCGCGTTCACCGCCTCCGCTTTCGGCATCCCGCCGTCAAAAATCTCTTTCGCATCTTTCAGCACGATCGGCTTTGAGCCCGTTGCGCCAATGACGGCGCGAAAGACGGACTGTTCGTGATCGTGCATGAACGCGCCGATCGCGTGTGCGAATTCGCCGGTTTTGCGCGACGCCTTGTAGTAGCCCCAGCGCGCGGCGCGCGACCGGCGGGGAATCTCAATTCCGGCAACGAGTTCACCCGGCTTCAGCGTCGTCTCGAAAACCCCGACGATCAGGTCCTCCACCGGCACGCGGCGCTCCCGGGTTTCGCCTTTCACGATTGCGGATGCGCCGAGCGCCGCCAGCGCGGAAATCCAGTCCGCCGCCGGATCGGCATGCGCGATGCTGCCGCCGATCGTGCCGCGGTTGCGGACCGCACGATAGGCGATGCCCCTGGCGACCTGGCGCAACGCGCCGTTGGCCGCGTCCGGCACGCGCCCGTCTTCGATATCCGCATGCGTGATGCAGCTGCCGAGCACAATTGAATCGGACGTCTCCTCGACACGCCTGAGTTCGGCGATGGCGGTCAGGTCAACGAGAACGTCGGGCTGGATCAGCCGCAGATTGAGCATCGGTCCGAGCGATTGGCCGCCTGCAAGAAATTTCACCGTAACGTCTTCGCGCCCGCCGAGCGCGCAAGCGGCGGCAAGCTCGGTCGGGCGCTCGTAGTCAAAGCGGACCGGTTTCACGTCCCGCTCCGGCCGGCGTGCGCGATCGCTTCGAGAATGCGGCGGGGCGTGATCGGCGAAACCGTCAACTCAGCCCCGAACGGGCGCAGCGCGTCGTTGACCGCGTTGGCGATGGCTGCCGGCGGCGGAATCGCGCCGCCCTCTCCGAGCCCCTTCACGCCGAACTCGGTGTGCGGCGCGAGCGTCTCCATGTGCTCGATCTTCACCGACGGCACCTCGGTTGGACCGGGCAGCAGATAATCCGCAAACGTCGACGCCAGCGGCTGGCCGGCCGAGTCGAACGGCATTTCCTCATACAGCGCGGTGCCGATGCCTTGCGCCAACCCGCCGAGAATCTGTCCATCGACGATCATCGGATTGATCAGCTTGCCCCCGTCCTCAACCACGACGTAGTCGAGAATCTCGACGCCGCCGATCTCCGGATCGACCGCGACGACAGCCGCATGCGTTGCGTAACTGAACGTGCCGGTGTCCGGCCTGGGACGGTAACCAACTGTCGCCTCCATGCCGCCCATATCCACGTCGGGCGGCAGATTTTGCGGCTTCAGGTACCAGGTCGCCGCAATCTCTTTGAGCGTGATCGAGCCGCCCGGCCCGACCACCTCACCGGCTTCCAGCCTCACTTTGCCGGCGTCGGTTTGCAGCAGTTGCGCCCCGACCTTGGCGGCGCGCCTGGCCAATTCCTTGCACGCCATCGACACCGCGCCGCCGGCCATCACAGCGCAGCGTGAGCCCCACGTGCCGGTCGAATACGGCGTGAGCGCCGTGTCACCATGGACGACCTTGATCTTGTCGACATCGACGCCGAGCACTTCGTGCGCGACCTGCGCCAGACTCGTTTCGAGGCCCTGGCCGTGCGAGTGCACGCCGACGCGCAGCTCGAGGCCGCCGTCCGGCGTCAGCCGCGCGGTCGCCTGCTCGAAACCGGGCACCATCGGAATGCCCCAGCCATGATAGACGGACGTGCCGTGCGCCGCCTGCTCGCAATAGGTGGCAAGACCCACTCCGATCAGCCGGCCGTCCGGCTCTCGACGCTTCTGCCGCGCGCGCACCGCGCCAACATCGATCGCCGCCACCGCGCGCCGCAGCGACTCCGGGTAGTCGCCGCTATCGAAATATTTCCTGGTGATGTTGGTGAACGGCATCTGCTCGCGCTTGACCAGAATTTTCTCGCGCACCGCGTAGGGCTCGATGCCGGCTTCGCGCGCGATGGCATCGAGCACGAGTTCAAGCGCAAAGCACACGCCGGTGCGCGCCACGCCGCGGTACGGCAGGATCGGGCATTTGTTGGTCGCAACCGAAAACGTGCGGCAGCGATAGGCCGGAAAATCGTACGGTCCCGGCAGGATGCTCGCGACCTGTGCTCCTTCGAGACAGGCCGAGAACGGGTACGCCGAATAGGCGCCGGAATCGACAGTCGCCTCGCAATCGATGCCTCGCAGCGTCCCGTCCCGATCGGCGTAGCCCGTGATGCGATAATAATGCTCACGGCAATTGGCGTTCGCCGTCAGGTGCTCGCGGCGATCTTCGATCCAGCGCACCGGATGGCCGCAACGCATTGCCAGCCAGCCGAGACAGACCTCTTCCGCGAGCAGGATTCCCTTGTAGCCGAAGCCTCCGCCGACATCGGGTGAGACAACGCGCACCTGGCCCTCATCAAGGCCAAGGCATTCCGCCAATCCGGTCCGCACGATGTGCGGCATCTGGCAGGCTGAATAGACGGTGAGCTGCTCAAGACGCGTGTCCCACAGAGCAACGACCGCGCGCCCCTCGATCGGCGCCATGCATTGACGCGACGTGCGGATTTCACGCGTGACCTTGATCGGGGCGTCGAGCGCCTTGTCGATATCGACCTCGACGAGCGACTCGAGAAAGATATTGTCGCCCCAATGCTCGTGCAGCAGCGCAGATTGTTTCTCGCGCGCCGCCAGCATGTCGTGCACAGCCGGCAATTCGTCGAGATCGAGGACGACCGTTGCGGCGATATCCTCGGCCTCCGCGCGGCTCGGCGCGACGCACATTGCAAGCAATTCGCCGACATGCCGCACTTTATCCGTTGCCAGAGGCGGCTGTTCCGATGGCTTGAAGCCCTTGATGGTGGTGACCGCGCGGATCGCCCGCACGCCGGAAAGATCGGCGGCAGTGAATACCGCATGCTTGTGTGCGTCGGGAGCCTGCACGCCGCGAATGCGCGCGTGCGCCAGCGGGCTGCGAACAAACGCCACGTCCTTCATACCGGCGAAACGCAGATCCGCCACGTACTGCCCACGCCCGCGCATGAAGCGGTCGTCTTCCTTGCGGAGGAGGCGCGCGCCGACGCCCTGCTCTTTCATCGCAACCTGCTCCCGCGGGAGGCCGCATCGCGTGCGGCGCCGATCGCGCGCGATGCCGCGTTTGGCGGCACCGGCCGTTTTAATCCTATGATCCTAATCTTGGGATGATCGGCGTTGCAACTGTCAATCCCGCCGGCCTCTCATTTGCGCGCCGCCTTGCTGCGGCCGCCGCCGGGCGACGTGCGCAAATGCGCAAGCAGATCGATGTGCAATTGGATGGCGTCGCTGCGGTAGATGATATCGGCGACGTAGATGGCGACGTTGTTCCGGTCGATCAGCACGCAACGGCACTCGGCCGTCGGCGCGCCGAGCGCGATTTGCAGCAGATCCGACGTGGTCGGGTCGGCGCTGCCGATGACCACCGTCTGATGCGCGTGCTGGATGTCGACGTCCTTGCGTTCCGCGATGACCGTCAAGGCAGGGTGCTGGCGAAAGGCATCCGGCGCGCGCTTATAGATATTTTTCGCAAGGTGCAAATTGACGATGCCGTAGGGCTCGGCGTCCTTGTACTGCACGCTCCGCAGAAAAACGTAGCTGTCCGCGAGCTCGCCCTCGCCTTCACGCAACGTGGGAACTTGCGGCGCGTTGTCCACCTTGATGCGCTTGAGGACGTTGTCCTTGATCGATTCGATCAGCACATCCCACGTCGTCGCAAGCTTGAACCAGTGCCGATCGACCGGCTTCTCGGCGGCAAACGTGCCGCGCCCCTGCTGGGAGCGCAGCAATCCCTCCTCCCGCAGGATGTCGACGGCCTGGCGAACGGTAACGCGCGCGACCTGAAATTCGCGCTCGAGCTCGACCAGGGTCGGTATCTTCTGCCCCGGGTGCCACTGCTTTGTCTCAATGCGCCGCCGCATGACCGAGGCAACCTGGATGTACAGGGGCACGCGGCTGCGGTCGTAAACCTTTGAAAGCTCAAACATCGTTCCAATCTGCCGTCCGGCTGATCCTCGCATTGGCCTATCTAATCGTGCCTGCGACAGTCAAATGCAACCGCAAATTTGCCGGAATGCACGGTCTCGCGCATTCCGGACGGGCCGCCCTGATCGTCGGCCGCCTAGTTCACCATGCGCTCCGCCGCCGGCGGCAGGAACGAAGCGTTAAACATCTCGTCGACCGGTGGCTTCCGCGGCAGGCCATAGCCGTCGCTGATCGCCGCGATGGCCCGCTCCAGACGCGCCCGGTCAACACCACCATAGCCGTTCTTCAAGACATTCGGCGTAGCGATACAGCAGCTCAGGGCCAATTTCAGCCGCTCAAGCTCGATGTCCTTTTTCAGCAGCGGCTGTGCCTTTGCCACCATGTCGACCGCCATTTTCGGATCGTGGATCATGTCTTTGACCCCCTTGATGGTCGCGTGCACAAAGCGCTTCACGGCATCCGGATGTTCCTTGAGAAAAGCCGGCGAGACGGCGACCCCGTTGCCGTACAGATCAAGCCCGTGGTCCTTGTAGAGAAAAGAGCCGATATCGTCGTATTTCACGCCTCGTCCGTGCAGGTCGATGACGGAGCGAAAATACTGCCCGGTGATTGCATCGACATGACCTTTGATCAGCATGGCCTCGCGCAGCGCCGGGTCGAGATATTCGATCTTCACCTTGCTGAGATCGAGATTGTTCAGCTTCGCGAACACGGGAAGCGTTTTGTAGGTTGAATCATTCGCGACCGGACCGAGCGTCTTCCCTTCGAG
>DASSRW010000122.1:0-5735 GCA_035701545.1 Pseudolabrys sp. | reverse complement strand
CCAGTTGATGACGCTGTAGAGGGAATCGAACATCCACTCCCAGGCGATCGTCGCGAGTGCGATCGGCACAGCCCACGGCAAAATGATCAGCGCCCTGACGAGCTTGCGTCCGGGAAAGGGCCGCAACAGCAAGAACGCGCCGAACTTGCCCATGATGAGGCCGAGCAGTTGCGATCCGAAGGTAAAGAGGAAGGTATTGCCCAGCGTTGCGAGGAAGGTTGGATTCTGGATGATCTGCACAAAATTCGCGAGGCCGACGAAACGCCAGGTCGGATTGTAGAGCGTGTAGGCGCTGACCGAATAATACACGGCGAGCAGGAAAGGCACGCCGACCAGCAGCGCGACGTAAAGAATCGCCGGCGCCATGAAGATCGAGTCGAGCACTCCGCGCCGGTCGAAGAAAAAGCGAAAGCGTGAAGCCGGCTTGGTTATGGGTTCAGCGATGACGGCCATCGGCGGGTTCCTGCTTCAGTGGCGGTTGGCGCGATTGCCGTCTTTGTCGAAGTGTCGCATTGCGTGATTGCGCACTGCGAAGGAATGCCACTCGCCGGGCCGGATGCTTTCCTCCGCGACATGCGCTCCCGGCAATTTCGCGGTGATCACCTGGTTCGGATCGAAGCCTTCGATCGCGCCGTAAACGATGCGCTCGGAGCCAAGATATTCGGCACGGTCGACGCGAAACGAAAATTCGGTGGCCGCTCCGCCTTCGATCATTTCCTTGGGCAGGAAATTTTCGGGCCGGAAGCCGAAGTACTCGCCGTTGCGCTTCACGATATTCATCGGCGGCGAGCCGACAAAGCTCGCAACAAAGAGGTCGGCCGGATCGTCATAGATCGCCGTCGGCGTTCCCACCTGCCGCACCCGCCCGCGGTCGATGACGGCGATGCGGTCGCCCATGCCCATCGCCTCGACCTGATCGTGGGTTACGTAGATGGTGGTGACACCCACCCGCTGTTGAAACTGCTTGATCTCCTGACGCGCCGAGGTGCGCAATTTGGCGTCCAGGTTCGAGAGCGGCTCGTCGAGCAGCAGCGCGGTCGGCGAGCGCACCAGCGCGCGCGCCAGCGCAACGCGCTGGCGCTCGCCGCCGGAGAGCTGACGCGGGCGGCGGTCGAGAAGATGCCCGATGCCGAGCAATTGCGATGCCCACTGGACCTTTTTTTCGATTTCGTCGCGGGGAACGCGCTGCGTGCGCAGCGGAAATGAGATGTTCTTGCGTACGGTATAGTGCGGATAGAGACCATAGCTCTGAAACATCATCGCGACGCCCCGCGCGCGTGGCGGAATGTCGTTGACGACGTCGTTGCCGATATAAAGGTCGCCGCTCGTCTGCCGCTCGAGCCCGCAGATGATGCGCAGGAACGTCGTCTTGCCGCAGCCAGACGGGCCGAGCAAGACCATGAATTCGCCATTCGGCACTTCCAAGCTGATGCCGTTGACGGCGGGAACCTCGCCAAATTTTTTGACGATGTCCCTCGTGGATACCGCAGCCATTGAACCTCCCAGATTCGACGTATGGGCCACCCGCCCCGTCAATTCCCCCTGACGGTGCGTGATTTACGGCGTGGCCCCTTAACCGAGAACCATCAGCGCGCCCAGTATGCCCGGACCGCGCGCGAACGCGGTCCGGGCGTCAGCAGTCAGGCCTTGTGCTGCCACTTCTCGAAGATGGCTTCGCACTGCTGTGTGGCCTGCTTAACCGAGTCTTCGGCTTTCATCTGACCCGTCGCGGCTTTGGCAAACATGTCGATGATGATGAAGCTGTTATAGATTTCATCGATCGCGGGTGCTGCCGGTCCCGGATATCCGGGTGCGGCGGACCACTGGTCGGCAGTTTGCAGAATCGATAACTTGTCGTGCGGATTCGATGTCGGATCGTTCGACAGGATCGGCATCGGCTTCGGCACGATGTTGGCAAAGCACGGGTTGTTGTAACCCTCGCTCGCCTTGAAAGCTTGCGGCCAGTGGTCGGCATAGTATTTGAGGAATTCGATGGCCGCTTCCTGGTTCTTGGCGAATTTCCAGATGCCGTAGAAGCCCGCGGCGGCGCCCATGAGCTGGGCGTGCGGACCTTTCGGCGGCTTTGCCGTGAAGATGTCGTCGGCCAATTTCTTGTTGGTTTTCTGGGCCGTCCGATAAGCCGAAATCGGATTTGCGATCATCGAGGCGACACCGGAAACAATGTACCGGTTGTTGCTGGAGTCGTTCCATGAAAGCACTTCCGACGTCATCGCTTCCTTGTAAAGAGCGGCGACGAATTTGACCGCCTCGATCGTTTCTTTGCTGTGGAGAACGATGCGCTTGCCATCTTTGTCCTGAACGGCGCCGCCATAGCTCCACAACACGCCGCGCCAGGTCGTGTTCGGGTCGTTGCTGTGGCCGAGCGAAATTCCGACCGGATGGCCTTTCTTTTTCAGCTTGGCGCCGCCTTTGCGCACGTCATCCCAGGTATCGGGCTTCATCCCGATCTCGTCCCACATGCTCTTGCGATACAGAGGCGGGAAGCAGATGTAGAAATCGGGAAACGCGGACCAGGTCTTGTCTTCCGGGTTATAGCCGATCTGTGTGCCGATAACGGTCGGCTTGCCGTACTTCTTCGCGGTAGCTTCGACCAGGTCCGTGACGTTGACGAGAAATTTGCGATAAAGATGTGCGCCGCTGGCGCCACCATTCCATCCGAAAATATCGTGCCCCGCTCCCGCAGCCGCTTCGGCAGCCGCGCGCGCGGGAATGTCATGCTCGTTGATGTGATCGACTGTAACAGCGACATGGTTCTTGCTGCCCCAGTCCTTGGCGAAATTGTCGAACCATGTGTCGTATGCCGGAACGAAATGACTCCATTGCACGATCGACAGCGCTTTGTCGGCGGCCAGCGCGCTCGACACAAAAGGTGCCGAGAGCGCTGGTGCCGCACCGGCGGCAGCAAGGGTGAGGCCCGTTTCCTTCAGGAAGCGGCGTCGAGTGACGGAAGTAGATCTGTTTGTTGTCATCGTGGGCTCCTCCTCTGGATCGTATTGTTTATTGCTTATTGTTTATTGCGGTTGGATGAGGCGGTCCCAACGGAATGTCAGCCTCATCCCTCCAAGCACCCATTACAGTCAATGACGGCCTCACTGTAAAGCGACATAACGCGCGCGAATGAGCACATGGACGAGGAGGCCTAGCCGCTGCATACCCCGTCCCGGGGTGCACGGCCGGTAATAAACCGGCCCGGAACAAGGGTAGCGGCCGATCTTGTGCGCGGAGAAGGCGGGTCCGCTCAAAACTTCAGTTGGTGCGGAATCGAGGCGCTATTTGCTTGCGGTCGCCTTGGCGGGTGCATTGAGCACCGCGCGGCAGGAGGCGGGCAGGCTCGACATCATGATGGGCTTCGACGGGGCGACGCGTTTCGGCGGATGCAAAACCCTGTCGGTGAACCAGTAATCGAGCGACTTGTCGCAGCCGTCGCCGCCCGGAACCGGCGGCTGCTTGCGGCACTCGGGCGAGCCGGCCGGACATTTCAGCCGCACATGCATGTGGTCGTTGTGCCCATACCAGGGCCGCACCTTCGACATCCACGAATAGTGGTGGCTGCCTTCGAGCCGGCACAGCTCCTTCTTGATGGCCGCGTTCACCAGCACGCGCTCGACCTCGGGCTGCTCGGCTGCCGTGCGGATGAACGCCACATCCTGCGTGCTCCACAGTTTCGGGTCGAGATGCTTCCCGTCGGGCTCTACGAGGCTCGGCGCAGGAATGGTGTCGCGCTCTTCCGTGCTGAGTACATGATCGGGCATCGGCTTGAACCAGATATCGACATCGAGCCCGATCTGGTGGCTCATGTGTCCGAACGGCAGCGGGCCGCCGCGCGGCTGCGCCATGTCGCCGACCAGAACGCCGTTCCAGCCGGTCGCCTTGACCGCCAGCGGCGCAAAGCGCTCGAGGAAACGGACGAGCTCGGGATGCCCCCAATTGCGATTGCGCGAGGGCCGCATCACCTGCCAGGTCTTTCCGGTCAGCGGCAATTCGACGCCGCCTTGCAGGCAGCCGCGCGGGTAATAGCCGATCGCCATCGGCTTGCCCGCGCTCGGCAGTTCCTTGGCCGCGAACAGAGGAGGCGCCGGCTTGTCGTTCGCGCGTTTGGCGGACGCTTTCTTTGTCTTTTCGTCCGCAGTTCTCTTGGCGTGAAGCGCGGTCGCGCCCTGTTTCGGCTTGCTCTTGTGCGCGATGTGCGAAGCGGAAGACTTCGCGGCCTGCTGCGCCGCCGCGGCGCGGACGGCGAACGGCGCAAGCGCGATCAGCGCAAAGGCAAGGGCGGCTGCAGAAAGGGGCCGGCTGTCCATGACGAAAGCCGGTGTAGCGTTTCGGCCGCCCCTTGTCAGGTTAAATGCGCCCTTTGGTAAGCGGCAATGAGTTCCATGCGGTTTGTCACGACGCCGAAAATGCAAGCGGCCCAACGACCTTTATGGTTAACAAATCGTGAAGGCGCTGTGACCTGGCGCGAGCAGTCGTCGGCTTGCATCGGCCCCTTTTCAGCTAACGGCGTTTCTTGCGGCTGCGGGCGGCCTTCTTCGCCGAGCGGGAACGCGCAGCCTTCGAGCGCCGCGCGGAGGCGCGCCCGCCTTTGCGTCCGCCCTTTCGCGACGAAGACTTGCTGCGTCTCCTGCCGCGGCCGGAGCCGCTTCGCCTGCCGCCGCCCGACTCCTTGTTGACGGTCGCCCACGCGCGCCGCTCGGCTTCGTCCTGCGAGACGCCGCGATCTTCGTAGCCTTCCTCGATGTGCTCGGCCTTGCGCTTTTGCTTGTCGGTGTAACTCGACTTGTCACCTCGTGGCATGACGTTCTCCTGTTCACGTGATCACACGCGAGATTGAACGCAACGCAAGAGTTCAAGTTCCTGCTCGTGAGATCTCCTAACAACATGGAGGTCATGGAGCTTGACCAAACAATCCACGACGATGTCCAGCAACGACAGACCCGATGATTTATTCGAGCAGTTGCGAGCAGCAGCGCCGCCGCAGCATTTCGCCGACACGTCCTGCGAAAGCCGCACGCCGCAATCGGCGGACCGACCTTGCCGCCGATGCCGCAAAAAAAGGCCGCGTTTGCCGAAGCTTGGGGCGTTACCCTGAATTGCCCTCGCGGATGGCGTAAGGTTGTGCTCCGCTAGGGCGCCATATGAGAGCGGGGGCTGTCATGGCAAGCAATCAAAGGACTTCGGCCGAACAAAATCCGACAGCGAGGATGCTTGGCCTCGCAGCCGGTTTCGGAATTTTTCAGGCGCTTCACGTCGCCGCCAAGCTCGGCATCGCAGATGCGCTCGCGGAAGGTCCAACGACCGTTGACGCTATTGCTGCGAAGACGGACGCGCAACCGCGAGCCCTGTATCGGTTGCTACGCACGCTCGCCAGCGTGGGTGTCTTCGCCGAAGAACAGCACGGCGTTTTTCGCAACACGCCACTTTCGGGGATGTTGATGTCTGACGCGGCCGGGAGTTTGCGTGCCTTTTTCAATTTGGCGGGCAGTCCGGAGTGCTGGAGGTCCTGGGGCGAACTGCTTTACAGCGTCAAGACCGGAAAGCCCGCCTTTGAACATGTCTACGGCATGCCGCTGTTCGAGTATCTCGCGAACAATCCCGAACCGGCGCGGATTTTCGACGAGGCGATGGCCAGCCGCAGCGCCGCGGAAATCGCCGCCGTGCTTGCAGCCTATGATTTTTCCGGATGCGGGCATCTGGTCGACGTTGGCGGCGGCAATGGC
>DASSRW010000121.1:0-3407 GCA_035701545.1 Pseudolabrys sp. | reverse complement strand
GGCGCGACTTCGATGTACCCGTTATCGCCCGTCTGCACGTCGAGCATGAATTGCGCGAGCGCGCGCTCCATGCGCGCGAGGCCTCCTTTCAGAACGACAAAGCGCGCGCCGGATAGTTTTGCCGCCGTTTCGAAATCCATCTGGCCGAGCGCTTCGCCCAGCTCGAAATGCTGCTTGGCCGTGAACGCGTAAGCGCGCTTCCTTCCCCAGGCGTGATGCTCGACATTGCCGCTCGCATCGGCGCCATCCGGCACTTCGTCTAGCGGCATGTTGGGAATTTGCGCGAGCTCTTTTTCCAGCGCGGCGGAGGCTTCCTTCTCCTCCGCCTCCATCGCCGGAATGGACGCCTTGAGGTCGCCCACTTCGGCCATCAGCTTCTGCGCGCTGGCCTCGTCCTTCTTTGCCTTGGCCTGGCCGATTTCCTTCGAGGCCGCGTTGCGCCGCGCCTGCGCCTGCTCGAGCTTGACGATCAGCGCGCGCCGCGTCTCGTCGAGTTGCAGCAGCTTTCCCGACAGCGGTTCCAGCCCGCGCCGCCTGAGGCCGCGGTCGAAGGCGTCCGGATGCTCGCGAATCCATCGGATGTCGTACATGGCGAGGGCTTTTATCCCGTCATGGCCGGGCTTGTCCCGGCCATCCCGACAATATGGGCGAAGCGTTGCCTACCTAAGCGGGATGCCCGGCACAAGACCGAGCATGACAGCGGCAATTCGTTTCGCGTGCAAACGCGGACTACTCCGCCGGGTTGGCGGCCGCGCCGGCAGCTTCGGCTTTCGCCTTGGCTTCGGCCTCCGCCTTCACCCGCCGCTCGACCATGCGCACCGACCAGACCGAGCCCTCGTAGAGCAGCAGCAGCGGCACGGCGAGCGACATCTGGCTCAGCACGTCCGGCGGCGTGAGCACCGCGGCGAGAATGAAGGCGCCGACCACGAAATAGCGCCGCTTGGATTTAAGCTGCGCCGAGGTGATGAGCCCGACGCGCCCGAGCAGCGTGAGGATCACCGGCAACTGGAACGCCACGCCGAAGGCGAGCACCAGCGACATCATCAGCGAGAGATACTCGCCGACCTTCGGCATCAGCGCGATGGTGGCGTCGTTCGGGCCGCCGGGCTGCTGCATGTGCAGCGAGAAGCGCACCAGCATGGGAAACACGAGGAAGTAGACGACCAGCGCGCCGAGCGTGAAGAAGATCGGCGTCGCGATCAGGTAAGGCAGGAACGCCTTGCGCTCGTTGCGGTAAAGCCCCGGCGCAACGAACATATAAAGCTGCGTCGCCACCACCGGAAACGACAGGAACGCCGCGCCGAACATCGCGAGCTTCAGCTGCGTGACGAAATACTCGAGCAGCGCGGTGTAGATGAATTTGGAATTTTCCGGCCCCGCCACCCAGACGAACGGCCAGACCAGCACGTTGTAGATGTCGCGCGCGAAGAAAAAGCACAGCACGAACATCACGCCGAACGCGAGCAGCGCCTTGATCAGGCGCGAGCGCAATTCGATGAGATGGTCCATCAGAGGCGCTCTGGTGGCCTCGATGTCCTCGTGGCTCATGCTGCGCCCCCGGCCTGCTTTTGCGGGATCGCGTCGGCGATGCCGAAATCCTTTTCGGTGACGGGCTCGATCGGCTCGGGGAACGGCAAAGTCGGCTCAGGCAAGGCTTCGGCTGCGACCGGCTCTGCCGGCACGGGGTCGATGTCCGGCGGCTTGTGCTCGGCCGGGTCGCCGGCTGTTTCCGTTTCGGACGCGAGCGCCTCGGGCTTGTCCTCCAGCGCGCTCTCGAGCTGCTTCTGCGTCGACGCGACCGGATCGAAACTGCCGATGTCGCTCACCGCCGCGTTCAGGTCGTCGGCGTGCTTCTTCAGGTCCGCCATTTCGGCTTCGCGCAGCGCTTCCTGGAACTGGCCCTGGAATTCGGAGGCCATGCTGCGGATCTTGGCCATGTACTGGCCAAGCGTGCGCAAGACGGTCGGCAGCTCTTTCGGGCCGATCGCAATCAGCGCGACGATGCCGATGACGACGAGCTCGCCCCAACCGATGTCGAACATGGATCAATCAACTCCACGGCCGTAAGCGCCGGAAGGCAACGCGCATTCGCGCCGCACAGGCCGTCAGGAGTGCGCGCCTTCCGGCCGACGCTCGGTCTCGGCTTTCGGCGCGGCGCTTGCCTGATGATCGATCGTCTTCGGCTCGGTTTTCGTTTCCGCCGTCTTGTCGTCGTCGGCCATGCCTTTCTTGAAGGCCTTGATGCCTTGCGCGACGTCGCCCATCAGGTCGGAAATCTTGTTGCGGCCGAACAGCAGCAGCACCACGACGATGACGATCATCCAGTGCCATATACTCAGGGAACCCATCGGGAAATCCTCCGCAGCGACGGGGCCTCGTTAACGCTCGTCCCGCCCATGGTTTGACCTGAAACTAGGCTTGGGGCTGGGCAAAAACAAGGACTTCCCGCGCGCGCAAAGCGGCACGATGCGCGCCGAAACGCCGCTATTTACCTTAAAACCGCGGCGCTACTCCTCGCGCCGATCTTCCGGCGGCACGAGGCCGAGATCGAGATCGCCGGGTTCCAGCGGATCCTCGTCGTCGCGCAGCGTGCTGTCATCGGACGGCGCCGGCACCGAAAATCCGGGCGGCAGGCTGCCCTCGAGCAGGCCTGCGCCCTTCAATTCGTCGAGACCGGGCAGATCGCCGACCGCCTCCAGACCGAAATGCGAAAGGAACGTTTCGGTCGTGCCGTAGGTGAGCGGGCGGCCCGGAACCTTGCGGCGGCCGCGCGGCCTGATCCAGCCGGTTTTCAGCAGCACGTCGAGCGTGCCGGCGGCGGTAACGATACCGCGAATTTCCTCGATCTCGGCGCGCGTCACCGGCTGGTGGTAGGCGATAATCGCAAGCGTCTCCAGCGCGGCCTTTGAAAGGCGGCGCTGGTCTTTCTGCTGACGTTCGAGCAGATACGAAAGATCATCGGCCGTACGGAATTGCCATCGACCTGCGACGCGCACCAGCGTGACGCCGCGGTCCTTGTATTCGCCCTGCAGTTCGATGAGCAGCGCGTGCACGTCATCCTCGGGATCGAGGTGAACGGCAAGCGACTTGGCGTCAAGCGGCGCGCTCGAAGCGAAGAGCAGCGCTTCGAGGCGGCGCAACTTTTCGCGGCGCGCGCTTTTGCAAAGGTGATCGACGACAGCCTCCGGATCGCTCAACGCGGGCTCTCCCGTGCCGTCATGCGCGGCGCGGTCTTCATCGGAGCCGGAAATTGCGTCTCTTTCACGTGTATTGTTCGACACGAGCGTCAGCCTCGGCGGAACCATCTATTTTCGAGCCCCCTTATAGCCGCGTTTTTGGCGGCGCTATCCGACCTTTTCCCACTCCGCCCCTGCTTCACGTTTGCGCATGTAGATCGGCGCAAACGG
>DASSRW010000120.1:0-4252 GCA_035701545.1 Pseudolabrys sp. | reverse complement strand
CGTGAGCAAATCGCCGAAGAGGTCGAAGGCGGCATTGCTGTTGGCGCGGCCATGCTCGATGAGCTTCAGACCGTAGTCGGAGCAGCCCTTGGAGGCCGTCGCGTAGGTGTTCTCCATCCGATCGGTCGCATCCTCAGCGATCGACTTCATCTTCTCGTAGTTCTCTTTCGCCTGAGCGATGCCCTTTTCCGCGATCTCGCGGAAAGCGGCGGGTACTTCCATTTTCGGGATTTCGAATTGTGGAGAATCCATCTTCGGCGTCTCGACGCTCGAAGCGATTGTCTTCGGCTTGGACTTTGGACTCTGGGACGGGTTCGAGCTTTGCATTGATTCAGCCATAACAGTGATCCTTGGGTGCGAGGTATTTTCGGGGAGCCTGCGGACCGTTACGCATTACAAATTTGCCCGCGCCTGCTCCGGGGGAAGCTGCTTTGGGAAAAGACCCTCGGCGCTGTCAGCCAAACATATGGCAGGTTTTATGGTGCAATGCAATATTAAATATTGCATTGCACAAAAATACCACATTTGTCCACTGATAGATCAGCGCTATTTTAGTTCTGCGCCGATTTGCTCGCCATTTTGACCGATCTTTGGCTGAGCTCCTTTGCCTGCTCGCTCAAGGCCTCCATCTGCCCTTTGACGTATTCGCTATGGAGCAACAGCACCTCGTCCGAGCCTTTGGCGTGCAGCAGCTTCTGCGCAAAGTCGAACGACGAAGCGATGTTCCGCCCGGTGAAACGCATCGCCAATTCGCCGATTTCCTTTGCGCCGGAGCGAGCCGCTGCGGCCTGGTTTTCCGCCGCGCTTACCGCTTGCTGGGCCGCGCTGGCAAAGCCGTCGAAGGCCTGCCTTGCCTGCGCCACGCTTTTTTCCGCGAGAGCGCGCATTTCAGATGGGATCTCAAAGTTCGTATTTTCACTGACCGCCATTTGGAACCTCCTGTCTTGCCTATTGTGTAGAACGCGCAAAGGCGCGGGAGGTGCGGCGCCTCTAACCGATTTGTGTGCGCCCGATCATTTCCGCGCAGGCGCCGCGGGGCAGGATTAACGCTGTCCAATCGTCCGCACTGTGCGCACGCGGCAAGGCGTGGACGACTCTCCAAGGGGGCCGTATTAAATCGTTTGTTAGCCGTAATTGCAGCGAAACCGATGAACGGACGCGCCTTCAGCTTCAGCGACGTGAGCGACCGGCGCCTCGCGGCAGAGGCCTTGAGCCCGATGCCGACCTGGCTGTGGAGCCTCGACGCATCACGGGTGCTTTGGGCCAACCCGATCGCGGCCGCCATCTTCAATGCGCCCTCGCCGGCGGCCCTGGTCGCGCGCGGCTTTGAAGCGGCTCACCCGGCCGCAGCGCAGATCGCGCGCCTCGCCGAAACGCTGCCCGCCGCCGGCACGCCGCGGCTGCAACGCTTGCGCGGGTTCGGCGCAGGCTTCGGCGTCGCCCTGACCTGCCTGTGCTCGCGCATCACGCTTGAAGACGAGACCGAAGCGGTGCTTGTCGTCGCCACCGGGCGCGCCGGTCCTGCGCTGCCGCTTGTTGAACGGGTGCGCCGCCTGTTGGCCGACAGCCGGGAGGCGGCAGCGGCATTTTCTGCCGATGGCGAGCTTATCGAAGCGACCCCGGCGGCGCTCGCAGTTCTGGGGCCGACGCGCGACCTGGTTTCGCTGGGCGCGGTGAAGCTTGCGCAGGAGGCAAGCGGGAATGGCCACGCCGAAGGAGAAATCGCCGGCGCAGCGGTGCGTCTCGATCGTCTCGGCGCCGGCCCAACGGTAGTCTTGCTCGCGACCTTTTCCGTGGCACCGGCAGCAAGTGCGCAAGCAAAGCGCCGCCTGCCGCTCCGTTTCGTTTGGCAGATCGATTCCGCGAACATCTTCACCATCGCATCCGACGAATTCATCCATCTCACCGGAGCGATGACGGCAGCGGCCATTGGCAAGCCGTGGCCGCAAGCCGCGGCCACCCTCGGTTTTGGCCCGGGCCACGCGGTCAGCCGCGCGCTTGCGACGCGCGCGACCTGGAGTGACATCACCGTGCCGTGGCCGGTCGAAGGCGAATCGGAACCGCTTCCTATCCGCTTGTCCGGCTTGCCGGTGAACGGGGAAGCGGGCTTCAGCGGGTACCGTGGCTTCGGCCTGTGCCGCGATCTCGATCGGCTCGCTGCGATTGAAGCAAAACGCGCAACAGCGCCTGCACCTTCCGCCATGCCGGACCCGCAAGCCAAAGCGGCGGCGGCCCGAGCCAATGTGCTGTCGTTCCCTGCGCCCGCCGCGACGCCGGTGCTAAGCCCCGGAGAGCATCGCGCGTTCGACGAGCTCGCACGCGAGCTCGGCAACCGCCTGCAAAACGGCACCGCGAAGCCTGCGCCGCTTGACACGGTACTGTCGCCGAAGCCGCCGCGAACGGACGGCAAGACCGCTCCCAGCACGCAAGAGAGCCGCCCGATCCTCGACCGCCTGCCGATCGGCATCCTGATCTATCGCCTCAACAATCTTATCTACGCGAACCGCGCCTTTCTCGACTGGACCGGCTACCTGACGCTGGACGCGCTCACCGAGGCGGGCGGCCTCGACAGCCTGTTCATCGAGCCCGCCGGCGATGCCGATGATGACGGCGCGAACACGTTGACCATCAGCACGCAAGCCGGGGAGCAACTGCCGGTCGAAGGCAAGCTCTTCGCCGTGACCTGGAACGGCGAGAACGCGCTCGCGCTGATGCTCAATCCGCCGCGCCCCGCCGCGGACCGGCCGAAAGACGACGAACTCGCCTTGCGCCGCTCGGAAAGCGAAATCCGCGAGTTGAAAGCGATTCTCGACACCGCGACCGACGGCGTTCTTATGGTTGATCGCGCAGGCCGCGTGCTGTCGGCAAACCGCAGCGCCGAAGCGCTGTTCGGTTACGAGGCCGCCGATTTTGCCGCGCTGACGTTCGGCGACCTGTTCGCGCCGGAAAGCCGGCGACCCGTCCTCGATTATCTGCACGCGCTCGCACGCGACAAGGCCGGAGGGCTGCTCGACGGCGGCAGGGAGGTGATGGGACGCGTGCGGCAGGGCGGCCTCATTCCGCTGTTCATGACGGTCGGACGCGTCGGCGAGCACGCCGACAGGTTCTGCGCCGTCCTGCGCGACATCACGGCCTGGAAAAAGACCGAGGACGAATTGATCGACGCCAAGCGACAAGCGGAAAAGGCGTCATTCGCGAAATCGGAGTTTCTCGCAAAGATGAGCCATGAAATCCGCACGCCGCTCAACGCCATCATCGGCTTCTCCGAAGTGATGATGGAAGAGCGGTTCGGGCCGGTCGGCAACGATCGGTATCGTGAATATCTGCGCGACATCCATTCGTCAGGCGGTCATCTGATTACGCTGCTCAACGACCTGCTCGACCTTTCCAAGATCGAGGCCGGCAAGCTCGAGCTCAGCTTCGTCGCCGTCAACCTGAACGACGTGACGCAACAGTGCGTCGCGATCATGCAGCAGCAAGCCAGCCGCGACCGCGTGATCGTGCGCACCTCGCTCGCGTCCGGGCTGCCGCAGGTTCTCACCGATCTACGCTCGCTGCGGCAAATCGTGCTGAACCTGCTGTCCAATTCGATCAAATTCACCGGGGCCGGCGGCCAGGTCATTGTGTCGACCGCGCTGACCGACTGTCACGATGTCGTCCTTCGAGTCCGCGACACCGGCGCAGGGATGAGCGAACAGGAGTTGCAGACCGCGCTCGAACCCTTCCGCCAACTTGCCTCCGCAACGCGTCCGGAAACGCCCGGCACCGGCCTCGGGCTGCCGATCACCAGAGCCCTGGCCGAGGCCAACCATGCGCGGTTCTCGATCACCAGCGCGATCAATGACGGAACCCTGGTCGAGATCACGTTCCCGCACGGCCGCCTGCTCGCGTAGATAGCCAAAAAGCGCTACGCTTGCGTAAGGGTGAGGTTCGCCATGAGGCGCCTGTCGCGTCGCGCCGTCCTGTTGATGACGCTGGCTGCAGCGGTGCCTGCGCGCGCCAGCGAACCCGTCGACCTCTTGCTCGTATTGGCTGCCGATGTCTCGCGCAGCATCGATCATGAAAAATTCCAGCTGCAGCGCGGAGGCTATGCCTCCGCGATCGCGAATCCGCGCGTGCTCGAGGCGATCGCATCGGGACCGCACGCAAGCATCGCGATCTGCTTTGTCGAATGGTCCGGCTTGTTCTCGCAAAGGGTGGTCATCGACTGGATGAAGATCGACGGCAACAAGGCGGCGCAGGAGTTCGGCGA
>DASSRW010000119.1:0-3255 GCA_035701545.1 Pseudolabrys sp. | reverse complement strand
GTATTTCTCCATGTCAGGGCGGATGACGGTCGCGTCGGGGCAGAGGCGCAGCGCCTGGACCATGGGCATGGCGGAGCGCACGCCGAAGCGGCGCGCGATATAGCAGCAGGTGAGAACGACGCCGCGCACGCCGCCGCCGACGATCACCGGCTCTTCGGCGAGCTCCGGCCGGTCGCGCTTCTCGACCGAGGCGTAAAACGCATCGCAATCGACATGGGCGATCGCCAGCACGGCCAGTTCGGCATGGCCGATGAGGCGTGCCGCGCCGCAGCGCGGGCATGTTTTGGGCGCGGGCAGGGCCAAACGCGCGAGCCAGCCGCAATCGCGGCAGAGGCAAGTCCCATCTTTGTCGACGGCGTCGGTCATGCTGTCCCGGATTATAGAGGGCAACGGCGGCCTCGGGGCCGAAGCGGGCCGATTTGGGCCGCGTTGCTTTGGCCTTTGGGGGCTGATAGGATTTGCGCAATTCCGGGTGTTTCGGACAACCAATTAACGCAAAGGGGCGGCCTTCGAGGGCCGAGGAGCGCCATGGCATCTGTGGACATGCATTTCCATTGGGGTCCCAAAGGCTTTGCCGACGCGCTGCGTCAGCGCAGCGTCCGGCCGCGCATCTTCCGCGGCGATGACGGCGCCGAATATTTCGAATCCGGCTTCAATCCGAACAAGCTGCCCGCCGATCACGACAGCGCCGAGGCGCGCATCGCCGAGATGGACAAGAACGGCGTCGAGCATGCCGTGCTGTCGATGAGCCCGGTCACCGGCATCGAGGCGCTGCCGCTGCAAGACGCGCTGCCGCTGGCGCGCGCTTACAACGACGCGGTCGCCGCCGTCTGCGCGCAATATTCCGCGCGCTTTTCGGCCTTCGCCATCCTGCCCGTCGGCAATATGTCGGCGGCGGTGACGGAGTTCGAGCGCGTGATGGATTTGCCGGGCATCGTCGGCGCGGTGCTGCCGGGCGACGGCTTCCTCTCCGAGAAGCGCGCGCAGCGTTTCGCGCCGCTGATGGAAGCGGCGAATAAGCGCCACGCGATCTTCCTCGTGCATTACGGCAAGCTGCCGGACGATCCCGACGCGCCGAAGCCCGACGTGACCGACAACAACCGCAACCGCTACGGCACGCTCGACATGCAGGCGCGGCTCAGCTCGAACATGATCACCTTCTGCATGACGGATTTCCTGAAGCCCTATCCGAATGTGACGATGATGAGCCACAATCTCGGCGGCAACATTCCGTTCGAGGTCGATCGCATGGATCATCGCACCTTGTGCGACACGCCCAATGTCGAACTGCCGTCGAAGAAGTTCAAGAACGCATCGATCATGGTCGATTGCAATTCGCTCTCGGGCCGCGCGCTCGAGCTGGCGGTGCATGTCTATGGCGCCGACAAGATCGTCTACGGCTCGGACGGCACCGATTTCGGCATGAACTGGACGAACAACGCGATCGACGAGGCGCGCATCAGCGACGCCGAGAAGAACGCAATCCGCGGCGGCAACGCCAAGCGCATGCTGGCGCGTGTCAACAGCCGCACGGCCGCGGCGGCGGAGTAGTTTCTCCGGCCGTCATTGCTCGTTGGCAGACTCGGGAGCGAAGCAATCCGACTGGATTGCCTCGGTCTCGCGAAGCACGGGGCCTTGCAACGACGTTGCATGAGAACCGTGCGTCCCTCGACTTCGCTCGGGATGAGGTGAAGGGGGACTGGCATCAATGTCGATGCCAAAAAAACCTGCCTCATCCCGAGATGGCGTAATCGGACTGCCGGGAGCAGCGGTGGTGTCAGGGTGGCTGCTCTCCGCGATAAAGGTCATTTGCGCGTGGTCAGGACGGGCCTGCCACAGATGACCGGGAGAGCAGCCATGGATCATTTTGCCGGAATCGACGTGTCGCTGGAAGAGAGTTCGGTTTGCCTTGTCGACGCCACAGGCGGGATCGTGCGCGAAGGCAAAGTCGAGACGACGCCTGAAGCGTTGGCAGATTTTCTGCGCGGCAGCGGCGTGAGGTTCGGCCGGATCGGCATCGAGGCCGGCCCGCTCGCGCCCTGGCTCGTCCAGGGACTGGCGGCGGCTGGCCTGCCCGTCATTTGCATCGAGACGCGGCGCATGAAGGTGTTCGCCAGCGTCTCGCCGGTGAAGACGGACCGCAAGGATGCCCAGGCGATTGCGCAAGCGATGCGCATGGGCTTCTTCCGCGCGGTACATATGAAGACGTGTGCGAGCCTCGAGGCTCGGCTGCTCTTGACCAACCGCAGCCTGGTGCTGCGGCAGCGGTTGCAGATCCAGAACACGATCCGCGGCACGCTCAAGGGCTTTGGCGTGAGGCTCGGCGCCGCGAGCACGGGCCGGTTCGTGGGCAAGGTTCGCGCGCTCATTGCCGGCAAGCCGGTGCTGCAGGCTGCGATCGAGCCGCTGCTCGGCGCCTGGCAGGGGTTGCGCCTGGCTTTTGTGCAGCTCGACCGGTTGGTCCGTCGTGCCGCTGCGGCCGATCCCGTGTGCCGGCTATTGATGACCGCGCCAGGGGTCGGCTCGGTGGTGGCGCTGGCCTTCCGTACCGGGATCGATGACGTCCATCGCTTCGCCAAGTCGCGCCTGGTGGGCGCCCATCTTGGCTTGACGCCACGTAAGTATGCCTCGGGCCGGATCGACCGCGATGGGCACATCACCAAGTGCGGCGACGCGATGGTGCGTGGTTATCTCTTCGAGGCCGCCAACAGCATTCTCTCGCGCCTCAAGAAGCCTTGCGCGTTGCGGGACTGGGCTCTCGACCTCGCCAAGCGTACCAGTCCGAAGCACGCCAAGGTCGCGCTCGCCCGCCGGCTTGCCATTATCCTCCATCGCATGTGGCTGACCCGCGAGACCTTCCGCTGGCCGCCGGCGACCGCGGCGTGAACCGAACCGCTCCCCCGTGATCACCCGCCGTTCTCCAGACGAAAGAGATACCAAGGCTTCCACTGTCGCGGAGGATGCCGCTCGGCATCGCGCGGCTCGGGTTGAGTGCGCGACAAGCTCTGCGGCGCAAGACTGCGTTCCTGAGATTGCACCACCCGTACCGACTGCCATCCTGAGGCGGCCGACCCTCCGCCGGTCGCGCCGACCTCGCACAGAAGCATGGTGCCATGGCTGCCGTCTCGCGCCTCCTCCCGCGATCTTGCTCCCTTCGGGAGAAAAATAAACGCGCCCAGCAACAAACATCTTGACCCCGATTACAGAAGCTTGTCGAGGGACGCACGATGGATTTGCAGCGTCATTGCGAGGAAC
>DASSRW010000118.1:0-16791 GCA_035701545.1 Pseudolabrys sp. | reverse complement strand
GTATCGGGAAAGGCGGCAAGAAAACCGAGATAGGCCGCCAGCGTCGCCTTTCGCCGGTCTGCGGATGCAGCGCGTTCGGCGGCATAAAGCGGCTCGCCCGTCTCGAACACATCGGCAAAATCGGTCACGTACTGCCGCGCGATACGGTCGCGATCCGCCGCTTCCGCCATCGCCTCACGCAAGTCTACCACGGCCGGTGCAAATACGTCGTGCCGTTCGCTCCGCCCCAATCCGGCAGGCGAAGCACGCACAATCGCGCGGAAGGTCAAGTCGGCGTCATCACGATCGAGGCTCCGCAGCACATGCGACAGCGACGCCCGCAAGTCGTGCCGATACGCTTCGGCGGCTGCGGCAAGCGGCGCGCACAGCAGGATGATGCCCAAATTCGTGTTCACGCCGACGGCTGCGAAGCTTGCCTCGACCGCGTGGAAAATGCGCTCACCGACCCGTCCTCGGGGCCTGGCGAGCGGCTGCGCCGCCGCGGTGGCGCTTCGCTCGAAGTCGCCGGCCGTCATGCGATGACCGTCGGCAAACGCGTGCACGTTGCCCGGCTTCGGCGCCTCGAGCTCGTCACGGCAGGCTTGCACGAAAGCGGCGGCAATCCGCTCCGGCTGGTCGTTCAGATTCTCCGGCTCAGGCACCTTGCCGCGCCCGCATCGCGAGGCTTGCCGTCAGATCGCCTGCGAGAGCCGCCGCAATATCGATGGGTGTGGTGCGCTGCAAGCCCGACCAGGCCGGCATGCTGTTCACTTCGAGAACGCTGGGACGGCCGTCGCGATCGTAGGTGATATCGACGCCGGCGAAATCGGCGCCGACCGCAGCGGTCGCGGCAACAGCCATATCCTTCATCGTCTGGTCAATGACGGCAGCGACCGGCCTGCCGCCGCGTTTCACATTGGTCACCCAATGCGACGAATGGCGCATCATCGCAGCGACGACGCGCCCGCGCGATACCAAAACACGAAAGTCGTGGAAGCCGTCATGCTCGACCGAAACAAAGCGCTGCAAATAGTAGACGCCGGATACCTCGTTCGAGCCGGGAAGATCCTCGACCGTCCGTATCAGCCGCAGGCCCCTGCCTTGCGATCCAAACAATGGCTTAAGGACCAGGGGGCCCGGTTCGCCCTCCACGATGGCCGCCGCGGATTCGCGCGACTCCATCGCCCAGGTCTGGGGAGTCGGCAGCCCGGCGCGCGTGAGCAGGAAGCTCGTCATCGACTTGTCGACGCATCGCTCGATGGCGCGCGCACTGTTCCAGACCGGAATCTTGAGCTCCGAAAGCGCGTGCAAGATGCCGAGCCGCAGCGTCACGGCTTCGAACGTTCCGCCAGCCATATCGCGCACGAGCACTGCATCGGGGAGATTGGCCGCAAAAGCGGGCAGAGTGAGCGCATTCGCACGGGTCGTATCGATGCGGCAATCGGCCAACGCCAACAGCTTTGTTCTTACGCCCAAGGCGGCAAATGCCTTTGCCAGCGAGCGCGCGTGCCAGTCGTTCGCATCCGTGACAATCGCGACGGTCGCAGCGGGCGCACGAATCCGCGAGACTGCCGATTCAGGAGAAGGATTCATCGAGCAGCTTCAGATTGAGTTGACCGGAATGAAAGCTCTCACCCGTTTCGAGCGAAGTCACCGTCACCTGGGCGGGACTGAACAGCATCGGGTCGATCGCGTAGAAGTCGCCTTTGAAACGCCTGAAGATTTCGGCAAATGGCAGCCCATAGTCGCGCGAGCGCTCGCTCGGCAGTTGCTCCGCCAGGGCGCGGGCTTCGGCGGCTGGCCCCGTTACCATGAGCTGCACGCGGCCGGCATAAATGATCGCGTCATTTGTACGTCCCATCGCCATCACAAAGTCCGGATGCGGCGGCGCCAGCGGCGCGGCGCCCATACCTTCAACAATCCGGTCGAGCGGGAATTTCAACTCGTGCGCCTTGTGCAAGGCGACTTCGAGTACGCGCGCGACGACTTGCGTCGCGCCGGCAAGGCTTTGGGTCGGTGCATAGAGAAATGTCAGCGCGTGCGGTTCGAGCGCACAGGCCTGCGCCACCTTTTGCACGACTTCCTGCGGTGGTGGGCGCGAGCTTTCCAGGATCAGCGCGCCCGTTTTTGCCGCGTCGCGATAGCTCAGCCTTTCAAACAAGGGCTCGACGCGCGCAAGCGCCCTCGCCGGACCCGACCCGAGCGCAAAGAAAGCGTCCTTGCCTTCGCCGTGGGTCAGCCGCCATCCTGCATATTGGCTCGCAAGGCAGGCGATGACCGGGTTCGCCGAATGAACCTGCATCGTCCAGGGCCAGCGCGGCGTGGCGCTGCTCGAGGTCAGCTGCACCAGTCCCAATCCGCCCATCGCGATTTCGGCGAGCGCCAGTCCGGCCGCAATGCTTCCTTGCGCAGCGGCGCCGGCATCGATCAGCGTCTCGCCGCCTTCTCCTTCAGAAATCGCGATCTTGAGCTCTGTCCGTGCAGCTTTGATTCTTTCGATCAGCGCAGAGGCACGGGAGTTCACACTCATGGTCGTTGAAAAGGTCATCACACCCTTGCATCGAGCATCTTATGCACAGCAGCGATTCTGTCCTCGACCAAATGACGCGCCTGCTGTGCATTCGCCGCGCGGGCAAAAACCGAGCAAACGGGCTGCTCGGCGCAAATCTGACTACCGGCTGGCGACCTGTCGGCAATCCAATCCGGCCAATCGATCGCCGGCACGACGAAATCGCGTTCAGCATACACGATTGCACCCGCCATGGCGCTCCCATACACGGGACCCCGCGACGGCAGCACACCGGCGCACGCCTCCACGTGGACTGCAAACAGCGATTTCTCTTCCATCTCGAACAAGTCGAACGTTGCGCTCGGGCGCGGATTTATCTCAAGCAGATGAAATGTGTCGCCATCGACCATAAAATCGGCGCTGTTCAGCCCCACAAGCGCTGTCTCCTGACAGATGCGCGTCACCGCCGCGACCATGGACGCCTTTACTCCCTCGTCGAGTTCAGCCGGACGGACCGCGCCACCGTAGCGGAACGGGTGCCACGGCGTCGGCGCAGCCCACTGTGCCGTGAAGCCGAGCACCGCAACGCCGCCGCTGCCATTGCACAGCATGAGCGCGGAAACCGGAATGCCCTCGATCCGGCGCTGGAAATAGCAGCCTTTGGCGACTTCCGCCGCGCCGTCGGCGCGCCGAATGTGCCAGCCGCCTGAACCGCCGGCGCGTTTGACGAACCAGTTCACCCGGTCCGCCGGCGGCGAGAGCGAGGTTTCGGGATGCGGGACCCTGGCTGCGGCGCAGAGTGCGGCAAAAGCCAAAGGCTCCTTGATGCAGGCAACAACGTCGGCCGTATTGCCAAGCAAATTCCAGCGTCCGGCGATGAATGCCAGCAGCCTGGTATCGTCTTCAAATCCGCTGCCGCATACGATCCCGGAACAGCCCCGGCCCGCAAGCAAATCCTCGAGGGCTGAGATCAATTTATTTCCGTTGATCGGACGACTGAGATCGATCAGCGTGTGGGCTTCCGCCACAGCCAACGTATCCTGATCGCCGAAACGGTCGGCAACGAAAGGAATATACCCGCCCCGCCGCGCCGACGCGGCGAGCGCGCGGCCTGACTCCGCGACGATCAAAAGCGGCCTTGATTTATCCATTGAGCTCGCGCGCAAGCACGAAAGCATCGCGAAAATCGAAGCACACGGGCTTTGCCGCCTCGATCATTTTTTTGAAAAGGCCGAACTCGGTCTTGTATTTGACATTGCCGATCGCAAGCGGGCCGATACCCATGGTGCCTTTCGAATTGAGCGCGGCGCCGTTCGCCATCATGTCGAGCCCTTCCACGCCGGACGGCGGAACTGCGTTGACGTCCGCAACGATCAGAAGATTGGCGGCCGCTTCGACCTGCGCGCGCGAAAGAATCTGCACGCCGGCGCGGCCGGCACACAGCGCAATATCGTTTTGGGCCAGAATTGCCTGTTTCGTTTCGTCGTCACTTCCATCCGCGGCGCGAACATCGATGTCGAACCGCGTCTTGATTTCTCGCGCGCCTTCGCTGACGCGCCTGACGCCGTCATACCCCACCATCGTGACGTCCGCACCATGCAAGCCCGCAATCACCGCCGAAGAAAAGCCCACGACTCCGGTCGCGCCGAAGACCGCAACGCGTATTCCCTTAAGGTCGCGCTCGGCTTTTTCGCGGAGCAATTTCTCGACGCAAGCCACCATCGCCGCCGCAGTCGTGAACGATCCGGCCGGGTCGGCGAAGAATGAAATTCCGAACGGCGGCACCAGGGCCTTCTTTGCCGCCGCCAGCATGTCGAGCGCCTCAATTGCTTGCTTGCCGCCGAAGAAAATTCCGGTCTTGGCACCGGTTTTTGGCGGACGCGAAAACATGGCGTCTTGCACGAGACCCGGCACTTCGTCGGATTTGACTTCGGTATGCGGAACGACGGCATCGAAACCGGCATCGATCGCCATGTTGATGTCGAATGGGCTCACGTGCCTGAGCGGCGTCAGAAAATGCAGGATGTGCTTGTCGGCCACGGCAATCTCCCGATGACGTTTAGGGTTTCGCGGTTGCTGCGGCAGCCCCGGTCATTATCTCTGCGCCGTGATTGAGCCCCTTGCAAATCCTGATGTCGAGCCCGCGGCAGCGCGGGTGTTTCCGCGCGAACTCGGCAAGGCGCAGCGCCTCTTGATCCGATCCGGCGAATGCAAAGCCTGTAGGCCCCCACGAACTTTGGCCGATGCCCACCGCCCCTTCGCCTTCAAGCAACTCAAGAGCTGCGGCTATATCGGGGCTTGCGAAAGAACGGCCGCCTTGCAGCGGAGCAAAGTACGCGCCGAGCAGGGCCTGCATGCGCTTGATCGCCGTGGCGAACGAGACGAGATCGGCCTCGGCCAGCGCCGGCAGTGCCTGCATCAGCACCAGCCGGCAAATCTGGGCCGCGTCGCCGGCAGGAAACGGCGGCAATTCGTCGAAGGCCGCGCTTTCGTCTTTGCCATGCAGGCCCGCTTGAGCGGAATCGAGGATGAGCACGATCCGCCACGCCTCGGGAAACGGCATGCGACTGACGATCGGCGCCACACCCGTCTGCGGCCCGCGTCCACCATCGACGACAAGACCGCCGGACTCGAACAATCCGATGCCGACACCGGAGCGGCCGCCGCGCCCCAATCGAAGGGCGTCGCCGCGGATGTCGAGCGGCAATCCGTGCAAGCGTCGAATCCCCGCCGCGACGGCAAGCGCCAACAGAGTCCCCGACCCAAGGCCCGCATGGCTCGGCACCGCCTCCAGGATATCAACGCGATGTCCGCCATGAAGCCCGAGCAGATCGCGCATGCTGTTGAGATGGCGGCGAGCGCGCTGGCTGTCGGATCCGCTAACCTGCGTGTCCTCTGCCCGCGCGACGCTGATCCGCGTGCGCAATCCGCTGATGGAAACGCCGATGCTTCCGAACTTTCGTCCGACCCCGCCATTGAGGTCGAGGAAACCAAAATGCAGCCGTGCCGGTACACTGACGGTTACGCTATGCGGCACATCGATCAACCAAACACTCCTCGCGCCGTGAACGGGGTTTTTTGCCGAGTGGTCCGGGACTAGACTGCGGCATCAGGACTCGATTGGCAATCGGCCAGACTTGCCGCACTTTAGAGAGTTGCCGTCATGACATCCGAACAGACGAAAGAACGCACCTATACCGACGACGAGGTCACAGCGCGGCTCGCCCGTGAGCTTCCGCATTGGTGGCTTGAAGGCGGCTGGATTCGCCGCAAGTACCGCACCAACAGCTGGAAAGGGACTCTGATGGTCATCAATGCCGTCGGCCATTTGGCGGAGGCGGCGTGGCACCATCCAGACCTTACGGCCTCCTATGCCTGGGTCGAGGTGCGGCTGCAAAACCACGCCGCCAAGGGCATCACCGACAAGGATTTTGAGCTGGCGAAGAAAATCGAGGGCGTCGTGCAGTGGCAGCCCGGTACGGAGGGCGGCGCGCTCGAAGGCACGCCCGCGAAGGATCAGCGGTTCGCCTACATCAAGTACGACACGTAAGCGCCGGGCGAGAGGAGAAACGGCATGGCTGGCGCCTGGATCAGGGGCAAAGCCGCATCGCTTGAAGCCGCAACAGCGCAGGCGGCGAAGCTGCTGCGGGCAAGCCGCCTGCCGCTCATCGCCGGACTTGGTGCTGATGTTGCGGGTGCGCGTGCTGCTGTTGCGCTTGCGCAAAAAATCGGCGCCGTGCTCGATCACATGCATTCGGCAGCGCTCATGCGCGACCTCGATGTCATGCGCGAGTCGGGCATGATGATGACGACGCCGAACGAGGCGCGGCTGCGCGCCGATTTGCTGCTGCTGGTCGGACCCGGATTGGTTGAAACCTGGCCTGAAATAGCGACGCGCCTGCTTGAAAGCCCCGGGGCGAAAGCCAAACGCCGAATCGTGTGGCTCTGTCCCGGTCAGTCCGGCGGCGAACTTGCGGCGCGGTGGAAAATGGATGTTGTCGGCGAAGATCCGGCCGATCTGCCGATCATGCTGGCGATACTGCGCGCGCGCTGCGCGGGACATCCGGTTGGAAGCACAGCACCTCACTTGCAGAAAATCGACACGCTCGCATCGGAGCTTCCGCAGGCACGATTTGGCGTCGCCGTGTGGTCGGCCGCGCAGCACGACGCGCTCACGATCGAGATGCTGTGCGGCCTGGTGAAAGACCTCAATGCGACCACACGGTTTTCGAGCCTTCCGCTTGCACCCGCCGACAACGCAGCGGCCGTACAACAGGTGAGCGGCTGGATGACCGGCTTTCCCGTACGTACCGGGTTCGCTCGCGGCTATCCGGAGCACGACCCATGGCGGTTTGACGCTGTCCGTCTCGTCGAGAGCGGAGAAGCCGACTGCGCGCTCTGGATTTCCGCCTATAGCCCTGTGGCCCCGCCGTGGAAACGCGAGGTGCCGATCGTCGCGCTCGCGGATGGACTTGATTGCTTCGAGCAGCCGCCCGCCGTTGCGATATCGGTTGGCCGGCCCGGCAGCGACCACGACAGCGTCGAATATCTCGCCGCGACGGGAACACTTGCATCTGTCGCCGGGCGCGCACGCACCAACGCCATTTCAGTCGCGGATGCAATCAACGGCATTGGCGCTGCTCTGCCGACGAGTTCGCCATGCTGACGCGGCTCGCTGGCGGACACGTCATCGATCCGGCGAACGGCCGTGACGGGATTGGTGACGTTTGGTTTTGCGACGGACGCATCGTGGTGCCGCCGGCAAACGGCCGGGCCGACGAGACGTACGACGCCACCGGCATGATCGTGATGGCGGGCGCGATCGATATCCACTCACATATCGCCGGCAGCAACGAAAATCTGGGACGGCTGCTACTGCCGGAGCAGCGGTATGCCGCGTTCAGCCACGCCGGTCATGCGCCGATTTCTGCGGGCGCCTGGAATACACTCGAAACCGGGTGGCTCTATGCGGCGATGGGCTTCACGACCGTGGTCGAGCCGGCGGTGTTGCCGCATCACGCGCTGCAAGCTCATCTCGAGCTCGCCGACATACCGATCATCGACAAAGCGGCGCTCACCGTGCTCGGCAACGACGATTTTCTTCTTGATCTGTTGCGGCGGCGCGAGGGCGGTGATGCGGTCCGCGACTATCTGGCATGGACGCTCGCCACCTCACGCGGGCTCGGCATCAAGGCGGTCAATCCCGGCGGGGCCGCGGCGTTCAAGGATAATATCAGGGCTTTTTCGCTCGACGATGAAGTGCCGGAATACGGCGTCTCTTCGCGCGCGATATTCAAGGCGCTGCAGCACGCCGTGCAGGAACTGCATCTGCCGCATCCATTGCACCTCCACTGCAACAACCTCGGCCTCCCCGGAAACGTCGAAACGGCGCTTGCTACGATCCAAGCCGCTGAAGGCCTGCCGCTGCATCTCGCGCATCTGCAATTCTACAGTTATGGCAAGGAGGGGCCACGCGGCTTTTCTTCAGCCGCCTCCAAGCTGGCGGAAGCGGTCAACGCAGCGGCGAATCTCACCGTTGACGTCGGACAGGTGATGTTCGGCCAGACCGTCACGATTTCCGCCGACGTACTGCGCCAGTTCAATGCCCGCAGCGGCGCGCGGCCCAGGAAATGGATCATTCTCGACGGCGATTCAAACGGGGCCGGAATTGTGCCTTATGCCTACCGTCCGAATGATTTCTACAATGCCGTCCAGTGGGCGGCCGGTCTTGAGCTGTTTCTGCTTATCAACGATCCATGGCGTGTTTTCTTCACCACCGATCATCCCAATGGAGCGCCCTTCACGGCCTATCCCGACATCCTTGCGCTGCTCATGGATCGAGATCTCCGGGCTCAATGGATGGCGAAGCTGCCGAAGGAAGCAATGGAGGTAACCACCCTGCCCTCCATCGCCCGGGAATATACCCTCAACGAAGTTGCGATCATGACCCGTACCGCGCCCGCGCGCTTGCTCGGTCTCAAGGATCGCGGGCATCTCGGCGCCGGTGCGATTGCCGACATCGCCGCTTACGCTCCGGTCAAAGACAAGGCTGCGATGTTCCGCAAGGCAGCGCTGGTCTTCAAAACCGGCGAGCTTGTCGTGCGCAATGGAAACGTATTCTCTCAGCCGTTCGGCCGCGCGCTCAACGTACTCCCCGCGCGCGAGCGCGCTATCGAGCGGCGGATTTGCGACTATTACGAAGATCGCTACGGACTGTCTGCCGATTTCATGAACGTCCGGGACATTGCGATCGGCCGGCCCGATCCCTTTGAAACCGTGCCATGCCTCAGCTGAACGCAAACGGCATCCGCATTGACGATACTTTTGCCGAGGCCTTCCCGATGCGGGCAACGGCAGTCATCATCACGGCGTCCACCGCGCGCTGGGCACGGCAGGCGGCGCAGACGATGACGGGCTTTGCCACGTCGGTCATCGGCTGCGGCTGCGAGGCCGGTATCGATTGCGAGATTGCGCCCGAAGAAACACCCGATGGCAGGCCTGGCGTGCGTGTGTTGCTGTTCGCGGTTTCCACGACCGAGTTGCAAAAACAGCTGCAAAACCGGGTCGGCCAGTGCGTGCTCACCAGTCCTGGTTCCGCATGCTATTCCGGTCTCGACGCGGATGAGACGCTCAAGCTTGGCAACGCCCTGCGGTTCTTCGGCGACGGATGGCAGATTTCGAAGCGCTTCGGCGACAGACGTTATTGGCGCGTGCCGGTGATGGACGGCGAATTCGTCTGCGAAGCAACGGCTGGGCTTACCAAAGAGGCGGTCGGTGGCGGCAACCTCATCCTTATGGGCGCCGGCGCGCAATCCACGCTGGCGGCGGCCGAAGCGGCGGTAACAGCGATTGCCGCTGTACCTGATGTGATTGTCCCCTTTCCCGGCGGCATCGCGCGCTCAGGATCGAAGGTCGGGTCGAAATACAAAGGCGCGGTGGCGTCGACCAACGATGCCTATTGTCCGACGCTCAAGGGGTCGGGCAAAAGCGAACTCGATGGCGATATCGGCTCGGTGCTCGAGATTGTCATCGACGGGTTGACGCCGGAAGCGGTCGCCACCGCCATGCGGGCGGGCATTGCCGCCATTGTGGCGCTCGGACCCGAACGCGGCGCCTTGCGCATCGGTGCCGGCAACTACGGCGGCAAGCTCGGGCCGCACCATTTTCATCTCAAGGATCTTCTGCCGTGACGGCGCTCGTTTTGGGCCTGCGAGAGATACCGGCGCAGCGGCTCGACCTTTCACCGCTCGTGCCGGACCGCCTTGCCGGCGCGAGTGCGGCGGAGATCGAGCGCGTCGAACTGCAAACGACACGCGAGCGCGTCTGCGTGGGTGATCTCTTTCGTGTGCGAATGGGCGACGTCCAACGAATCCACTTCGAAGGCGGCCACAACCGGTTCGATCGCGTCGGCTGCGGCATGAGCGTTGGCGAAATTCACATCGAGGGCGACGTCGGCTGCCAGGCCGGCCGCCTGATGAACGGCGGCAAACTTGTGATCGCAGGCGATGCCGGGCCGTGGGCGGCCTCCGGCATGAAGAAGGGTCTTGTTGAGATTGGCGGGAATGCCGGCGAGCGTCTTGGCGGTCCCCTCGCCGGTGAAACGACAGGAATGCGCGGCGGCGTTGTCATCGTCCGCAAGAATGCCGGCGCGCGTGCCGGCGATCGTCTGCGCCGCGGCACGATTGTCGTCGAAGGTGACGCCGCGGCCTACGCGGGCAGCCGCATGATTGCCGGCACGCTCATGGTCGGCGGGCGCGCGGAAATCTTACCGGGCTACCTGATGAGCCGCGGCACGATTGTCCTTGCCGGTAAATCCGATGTCCTGTCGCCGACATTTGTCGATTGCGGCGTGCACGAGCTGCTGAGCAACACGTTGATGGCCGCATTCATCAGACCTTATAGTCCGGCGCTTGCGGCATTTGTACGAAGGCCGTTGCGCCGGCTGATGGGCGACATGGCCGGAATCGGCAAGGGGGAAATACTTTGTCCGCCGGCATGAACCATGCTCGTCAGACTCGGTTATCGGGAATACAAAGGGGCAGTTCGCGCGGAGACGTTGGATATGGGCTTCCTCGAACTGGTCATCACGGTATGCGCGGTCGCGCATCCTACCATTTGCGAAGACAGGCACCTTCAATTTTCGTCTGCTGAATCCCTGCGGGCTTGTGCGATGGGCGCGCCTCCCTACATCGCACACTGGATCGGCGAGCATCCGAAATGGCGCGCTGTACGCTGGCATTGCGAGTACCCCGGCGAGAAAAGGACGTGACGATCCGGAACACCAGCAATGCGGGCTGACGCGCGCGCAAAGCGCGACGGATTTCTCAGCCGCCTCGGTAGCCGCCCGCTCATCATGGGGATCCTGAACGTCACGCCGGATTCATTCTTCGACGGCGGCCGTTTTCAGGGCCATGAATCAGCCCTCGGACATGCCAAGCAGATGATCGCGGACGGCTGCGACATCGTGGATGTGGGCGCCGAGTCGACGCGGCCCGGCGCGACCGCAGTCCCCGAAGCGGAAGAATTTGCGCGGCTCGATCCGCTGCTAGCGGAATTGGCGCAACTCGAAACGCCCGTTTCTATAGATACAACCAAAGCAGCCGTGGCGGGTCGCGCACTCGCGCTCGGTGCCGTGATGGTCAACGACGTGTGGGGACTTCAAAAGGACGAGCGTATGGCCGATACAGTCGCGGAGGCCGAAGCTGCCGTTGTCATCATGCACAACAGGAGCGAGAAGGACGAAACGCTCGATATTATCCGGGACATTCGCCGCTTCTTCGACCGCTCGCTGGCAATCGCTGCGCGCGCCGGCATTCCGAAGCAGCGCATCATCCTTGATGTCGGGATCGGCTTCGGCAAAACGAGTCGGCAGAACCGCGACGCCGTCCTTCGCCTTTCCGAACTCAAGGATTACGGGCTGCCGCTGATGGTCGGTGCATCCCGGAAGCGGTTTCTCGGCGGACTGACCGGAGATGGGTCGGAAGGGACTCTGGCCGGCACCGTTGCGGTTAGCCTCGCGGCAATTGCAGCCGGCGCCGCCCTTGTGCGTGTGCACGACGTCGCCGAACACGTCGCTGCGTTGCGCGTGTTCCAAGCACTTCGTGATCCGCGCTGAGTTACTTTCGACAGTCCGTAAGTTGCTTCTCCTCGATTGTGAAGATCGCCCCCTCCTTCACGTCGATGTTGTGAACCGTGCAGACGCGTCCGGTCCTGTCGGCCAGCCTGACATCATAACGGCCCGTCTTGACGCCGGTAACGTTCAGTCGTTCGTCATGATCGACCGTGCCGTCCGTGTCGTTCGTGCACTGATTGGGCCCCCATTTCTGTTCGCCGGCCGGGGACAATTGCAGGCTGGTGACGGTGTAAAGGGTCAAGTTCCAGAAACGCGTGCGTTTGCCTTGGGCCATCGCCGCTGCCGAGACCAAGGCGACAGCAATCGACGCAACCACGAGCGCTCGCATGCCTTCCTCCCTGTGCCGCGGCCGCCTACCGCCGCAGGAGCCGGTCGCGGTTGAGAGCCTTGTCGAAATTGCGGGCGGCATCAAGCCCGACCGGCGCGATCAGTCGCGCCGAGGCAAGATCCGCGCCGGTAAAATCGGCGCCGGAAACGTCTGCGCCGCTCAAGTCGGCGCCGCCGAAATCGACCTGCCGCAATATCGAGTTGGACAAGTTCGCCTGCTTTAGCGAGGCAAACGCCAGTTCGGCCCTCGAAAGGTCCGCGTCGCGCAAGTCCGCCTTGTCGAGGTCGGCCGATCTGAGAACGGCATGAATCAATCCCATGGATTGATTTTTCATGTCAGCGGCAAGATTGGCTCCGACCAGTTTTGCGCCGACGAGCGTGGCGCCGGTAAGATCGGATACGATCCGCGCGCCCGACAGGTCCGCTCCGTTGAGATGCGCCCGGAGCATTTGCGCGGCAAAGATGCTCGCGTGCCGAAGGCTCGCGCCGCTCAGATCGGCCTCGAGCAGCCAGGCCTGGTCCAGAACCGCGCCATCGAGTGTCGCGCCGGTCAGCTTGGTCTTGTTGAGCCGGGCCGCGCGAAAAATTGCGCCAGACAGATCGAGGCCGGAAAGATCGAGACCCGAAAGCCTCTTGCCGGTGAAGTCCGCCGGACGATCGCGCGTCGCGGCCGCGGCTATTTTCGCAACTTGGTCACGAGTCATTTCCGCCGTCGTCATTTCCGGCGAATTGACGTCGATATAACGCATCATGTCCTGAGCCATTACGCGCGTGTCAACGCAACAAACGCCCAGGATCAGCGCCAGGATTGCTCCGCCCCGCATGAGGTCGCTCCGCAGGTGTCGCAGCGATCTTTGCGCTTGACTGCACCGCCGGCAAGCCGGCGCCGTAACGCTACCCAGCCGTAAGCCGTTCCACGCAGGCTGGCAGTTCGAATATTTTATCGATCACGATATCGGCACCGGCGTCGGCAAGCTGCCAACCGAGTTGCGCCCCAGCATGACTTGCGCCCACAAAGCCGATCGCCTTCATGTCCGCCGCGCGGGCGGCAGCGATCCCGAGCGGGGAATCCTCGATAACGATGCAATCTGTCGGCTTCGCGCCGAATGAGCGGGCGGCAAGAAGAAAGAGATCGGGCGCCGGTTTCCCGTGCTCAACTTGATCGGCGCTGAACAGACGATCGGCAAACAGATCGGCTAGACCGGTAACCTCCAGCGAAAGCCGCAGCCGCTCGTGCGTCGACGACGACGCGACGCAGCGCGGCAACGGCAGCGCCTCAATGGCTTTTCGGACTCCCGCGACAGGCTTGAGCTCGCGACGAAAGCGCGCCAGCAGCCGCTTGCCCGCTTCCTCCGCAAGATCGACGGATATGGGCTTCGACAGCAAGGCTTCCGCCGTTCGCAGGACATCGTCGAGCCGCTGCCCGGCAAAAATTTCGACGGCCTGCTCCGTGGTCATCGGCCGGCCCAGCGCGGTCATCAGAGACGCCAGCTCGGCATGTGCCAGCCGTTCGGAGTCCACCAGAACGCCGTCGCAGTCGAAGATGAGCAGTGTCATTGCGCGATGACCGAACTCGTCACGGGATGAGCGGAGGCGCAAACTCGGCGATCTGCTTCGCAACTTCGGCCGTCATCGTCACGATCTCCCGGTCGGAGCGGGCGTCGCGCGGCGTGGTCAGCGGAATTGCGACGATGATCCGCGCGGGGCGCGGAGAAAGCAGAAAGACGCGGTCGGCAAGGCGCGCGACCTCTTCCAGGTCGTGGCTGACCAGCAGGGTCGTCAACGCGCGGGTCCGCATCAGCCCGGAGAGTTGGTTGCGCAATCGCGCCGCGAGCGCCTGGTCGAGCGAGACAAAGGGCTCGTCGAGCAACAACAGGTCGGGCTTGACCGCGAGCGCCCGCGCAAGCGAAACGCGCCGCGCGAGGCCCAGCGACAATTCGCCCGGAAAGTGTTTGCGGTGGGCATCGAGCTCCAGCTCGCTGAGCAGCGATGCAAGCGTCTCATCGGTCAGCTCGGGCGCGACCAGGCGCACGTTTTGCTCGACTGTGCGCCACGGCAGCAGCCGGGGCTCCTGGAAGACCATCCCCAGCGCGCCCGAATTCCGGCGCTGCACCTCGCCTTCGAAATCTTCATCGAGTCCCGCGATGATCCGCAGCATCGTCGTTTTGCCGCAGCCCGAAGGGCCGACAAAAGCCGCCACCTCGCCGCGCTCGAGCGCGAACGCAATGTCGTGCAGCACTTCGAGACGCCCGCCCGATGCCGCCGCGAACGCCTTGTGCCCGATACGGACCTCAAGCTGCTTTGGTTCGCCAGCGGGACGCGCGTCTTTCAATGGGCTGCACCACGACGGTTTCGATCGCGAGAATGACGACAACGAATGCGAGCGCATAGGCAAGAATGCGGGTAACGTCAAATAGCTGGAACGCCGTGCCGATCTCGAACCCGACGCCGTTCGGGCGGCCGAGCAGTTCGACGATGAGCACGATCTTCCAGACCAGCGACAGGCCCGAGCGCGCCGCGGCGGCGATATAGGGGGCAAGCTGCGGCAGGATGACATGGCGCAGTGTTTTCCATGGCGCCAGTCCGAACACCTTCGCCATTTCGTCAAGACGCGGATCGAGAGCGCGAGCTCCTTCGCGCACCGTCACGATCGTGTTGGGCAGCTTGTTGATTGCGACCGCGAGCACGCCGGCGACTTCCGTGAGTCCGCCCCAGATAAACGCCAGCACAATGATGACAAGCGCCGGAAGGTTGAGCAGCACGATAAGCCAGGGATCGCCGAGGGAATCGGCGAGCTTCCTGCGGCCCATGATGAATCCGAGCGCGGTGCCGGCAACCATCGCCAGCGCAAATGCCACGAAGACCCGCGCCAGCGTCACGCCAATCTGAAAGAACAATTCGCCGGTGCGTGCCTGCGCGACGACGACAGCCAGCACCTTTTCCGGTCCCGGCAGCATTTGCGGGCCGACGAACAAGGAGGCGAGCCACCAGACGACAAGAAACAGGATGAGCGAGACGAAGCGGACCATCTGATCAATCGGAATCGGCCGGGCGATAGAAGGTTCCCGGCGCGAGCTCCTTGCCTTGCCCGACCAGCGCCGCGCCGCCAAGTGCAGCGAGAACGCGGTAAAGCACGCGGGCGTCGCCTTCCTCCGCATCGACCGAACGCCGCGGAATACCTTCGCGATAACGATCGCGGTAAACCTTGAGCGTGGCGGCGTCGGGGGCGCCGATGAGCGGCGCAATCCTTTCCCACTCAGCGTCCGACTTCAGCAAAATATCCTTGGCTTGGCGCGTGGCGGCAAGGAAGCGGTCGACCGTCTGCCGGTGCGCCGCCGCCCAGGACTCGTCGAAGACGTAGCCCAGCATCGACAGATGTCCGCTGACCTGGAACGTAGGCAGCAGGTCGTCGATGCCGATGAGGCGACGAAAGCCCTGTCCCTCCAGCCGCGCGCAAAAATTCCAGTAGTTGAGCATGGCATCGATGCCGCCCTGCGCCATCTTGCCGGCAAGCAGCGCGGGCGCGCCGTAGATCACCTTCGCCTCCCGCTTGAGATCGATGCCTTTTTGCCGGGCCGCCGCCTGCAACAGGAGCCAGCTCTTGTCGAGCGCCCCGCCGGCGACCGCCAGCGTTTTTCCCTTGAGGTCGGCCAGGCTCCTGATGGGTGAATTGCCCGCAACCATGACGGCGCCGAGCGCGCTCGAATAGGGATAGAAAACAAGCCTGGCGCCGAGATCGCGCTCGCGCGAAACCCAAAGCCAATCGGCCGCGATCACATCGGCGGAGCCGCCGCGCAGCGCGATCTTGCCCGCCTCCGGACTGCCGAGCTCCAGCGTCGAGAGGGCAAAGCCGCCTTGCCGGTCCAGCCCATGCGCGCGCAGGACATCAAGCTCCCAGGTGACCGTTCCGGTCTTCTGGACCGCCAGGTGGATCGTGTTTGCCGGCGCGGCATGCGCCGCCGAGCAGAAAAAGGCAACGAGGCAAAGGATGGCAAAGCGACAAGCCAACATGGTCTCATTCCGCCGAGCAATACACGAGGTAACGCACGACGGGCTCAATCGGTACGCGTTGGTGCGTGTCACGCCGGCATTTTCTTTTCAATGCACGCGCATGGCAAGGCGGCTGCGACATTCCCGGCAGGGCCGCCCGCGCCAGCGGGCGGGCTTGAGTCGGAAGGGACAGCGCATATCATGGACCCATTCAGGGACCGGCGCTGGATCGAGAAGACAAGCACCGATGAAAATACTTGCATGCTTGGGCGGTCTTGCCGTTGCGGCGGTCGTCAGCGCAGCATCCGCCGCGCCGCCTGCGACGCTCGGCAAATTGAACGACTACCCGACCGAGGCGCGCGCCGACTATGTGTTCGCCTGCATGAAAACGAATGGTGATACACAGGTCGCCTTGCGGCAGTGCTCGTGCTCGATCGACGTGATCGCGACGCTGTTGCCGTACGATCGCTATGTGGCGGCGCAGACCGTGCTGAGCCTCGCGCAAGTGCCGGGACGCTTCGGGGCCATGTTCCGCTCGCCCGAGCCCGCGAAGGCAGCCGTCAAGGATTTACGGCAGGCGCAGGCGGAGGCGGAGGTTCGCTGCTTTTGAAGCGGCGCTCTTTCCTACATCGCGGATTGCATCGCCGCCCACTCGCCTTTGAAGACGTGCTTTTTGGTATCGGCGGCCTGCGCGCGGAACGATGGGGCGCCGTTCGTCGTGAAGGTGAAACGAAGGCTTGGATTTTCCGAGATCGAGATGCCGCCGGTCATGGCCAGGATCAGCTCGTCGCCCTGCCAATGCTTCAGGTCAGAGATGAAAAACGCCGGGATGTAAAGATGCGTGACCTGATCC
>DASSRW010000117.1:0-6202 GCA_035701545.1 Pseudolabrys sp. | reverse complement strand
CCAGCGCCTCGCCGAGATCGGCCTGCCGGTCGGCGGTCTCGCCGCTGAGCGCGATCACCTTGCGCCACGCCTTCACCGCGTCGTCGAAGCGGCCAAGCCGCATGTAGACCGGCGCGAGCACTTCCCAGCCTCGCCCGTCCTGCGGATTGCGCTCGAGCCGCGCCTCGACCTGCGACACCAGGCTGGTGATGGATTCGTTTGCGCGGGCGGCTTCCTTGAGCCGCGGCGCAAGCGGCGCGCCCGGCAATTGCGGGGAGCCGAGCAGCATGTAGATCGCGGTGGCGCCGACCGGCAGCAGCACGAGTCCGGCGACGGCGGTCGCGCGCCGCCGCCACAGCGGCGACGACGGCGTTTCAGGTTTCGCTTCTTGCGCATCGGCAGCCGCGATCAGCCGCCGCGACACCTCGACGCGGGCGGCCTCCGCTTCCGCTTCGCCGATCAGTCCCGCGGCGCGGTCGCGCGCGATTTCATCGAGCTGATCGCGATAGACGGCGAGATCGTTGCCGGAGCGCGCAGTCGCCTGCCGCCCGAGCGGCCAAAGCACGGCAAAGATCGCCGCGGCCGTCATCAGCGCGAACACAAACCACAAGGTCATCAGACTAGTCTATCCGGCTGCGCCGCAACGTATGAGTGGCGACGCGCACGACTTACATCAGCGGCGGCGATGACCGCAATGCGGGTATTTGCTCCGCTTCAGGTCAGCGGCGTCCAGCTACCATCCGGATTGCGGCAGGCGGTGCCGCGGGCGGTCTGCGGCCGCCCGTCGATGTAGATCGTATGCGTGTAGGACCGGCAGTTGCGGCCGTCTTCCACGTAAGCCGGACCCGGCACGACCGTTCCATAGCGGCCGGAATCCGGATTGCGCCAGGATACCGGCGCCCCCGCCGGCCCTTCGTTGAGGGCGGCCATTTGCGCCTCATAGGCGCGGCGCTTGTCTTCGTCGTCCATCGCCGCGCCGATCCGGTTGCCGATCAAGCCACCGATGCCGGCCCCGATCAGCGCACCCGCGACGTGCCCTCCGACGCCGCCGCCGAACTGCGAGCCGATCGCCGCGCCGCCGAGCGCCCCTAGCAAGGTGCCGGTGTTCTCCTTCGGCCCGGTGCCGTTCTCCGGATCGCCTGCGCAGGCACAAAGCGTGAGCCCGAGCACGAGGACAGCGGCGGTTCTTGGGAACATGATCACCCCCGGATGAAATTGGCGGCAAAATTCCTGATTTGATTGTAGTCAGAACGGCGGATTCGGGCAAAAGTCCGGCGGCTAACCCGCGGGCAAGACCAGTTCCGCGCGCAATCCGCCGAGCGGCGCGTTGCCGAGCTTGAGCTCGCCGCCGTAAAGCGCTGCAAGTTCAACGACAATGGAAAGACCGAGGCCGGAACCGGGCTTGGTTTCGTCGAGGCGCTGGCCACGCTTGAACACTTGCTCGCGCTCGAGCACCGACAGGCCGCGGCCGTCATCATCGACGACGACCCGCACGATCGGGCCGCCCGCTTCAGACGTCTCGCGCGCCGTTTCGACCGTGACGCGTGACGACGCCCACTTGCACGCGTTGTCGACAAGGTTGCCGATCATCTCCTCGAGATCCGGCCGCTCGCCGCGAAAGCGCGCCTTCTGGTCGAGACGCAGATCGATGGCGATGCCGCGGTCATGATGAATTTTCTCCATCGTGCGCGACAGCGCGGTGGCGACCGGCGCAACGTCCGTGACAGTGCCGACGGTCGTCAGGCGCGCCGCTAGGCGCGCGCGTTGCAGATGATGCGCGACCTGGTCGTGCATGATCTCGGTCTGCTCGAGCACCTTTTCGGCCAGCGGATCGTGCGCATGCGCGGACGCCTCGTTCACCATGACCGAGAGCGGCGTCTTGAGGGCGTGCGCGAGATTGCCGACATGGGTGCGCGCGCGCTCGACGATCTCCTTGTTTGCGTCGATCAGCGCATTCGTTTCGCGCGCGAGCGGCGCGATCTCGACCGGAAATTCGCCCGCAAGCCGTTCGGCACTGCCGGAGCGGATGGCGGCAAGGCTGTCGGTGATGCGTTTGAGCGGCGCCAGGCCGAATCGCACCTGGAACATGGTCGTCAGCAGCAGCACGACGGCGAGGATGGTGAAGGTGACGATCAAGGCCTGATCGAACGAGCGCATCTCGTCGGCAATCTCGGCGGCGTCGCCGGCGACCGCCACGAGATAATGCCCCTCGTCGCCAAGATCGATATTGCGCTCGACAAGGCGCAGGCGCTGGTTTTCCGGGCCGTCGACATAGCCCTCGCGCGCGCCGTTCGGCCCTGCCGCGACTCCGCGGTCCTCCAGGTGCGGCAAGCCGCCGTCCCACAGCGAGCGGGACGAGCGCACGTCGTGCTTGTCGGGATCGGTGCGCGTCACCTGCCAGTACCAGCCGGACAGCGGCAATTCGAAGAGCGGCTCGCTGATCGACTGCGGGAATTTTTCGTTGGCTTCTTCCGGCGAAGCGACGTCCGCGACCAGCGTGCGCAGGTAGACGTCGAGCCGGCGGTCGAAGGCGCGCTCCACGGTCTGGCGGTAGAACGACGACAGCACGATGCCGGTGATGAGCAGGATCGCCACCGTCCACGCCGTGGCGGACAGGAACAGGCGCAGCGCGAGCGAGTTAGCGCGCATTTTGTTGTCTTCCGTCATTCCGGGACGGCCCGAAGGGCCGGGCCCGGAATCCATAACCCCGGTCTGTGTGCATGGATTCCGGGCTCGCGGCCACCGATCTCGGGTTTACCCGAGATCGGCACACAATAGTGCCAAAGTCGGCTAAAGCCGACTTTGGTCGCCCGCGCCCCGGAATGACGAGGCCACGATCAGCGCGCATCGGGCGGCGTGAGCAGATAGCCGAGGCCGCGCACCGTCTGGATGATCTCCACGCCGAGCTTCTTGCGAATGCGGCCGACGAACACCTCGATGGTGTTCGAATCGCGATCGAAATCCTGGTCGTAGAGATGCTCGACAAGCTCGGTGCGTGACACCACGCGGCCGGTGTGATGCATGAGATAGGACAGCAGCCGGTACTCATGGCTCGTGAGCTTGACCGGATTGCCGTCCACCGCGACCCGGCCGGTGCGCGTGTCAAGGCGCACCGGACCGCAGTTGAACTCGCTTTTGGCGTGCCCGGCGGAGCGGCGCAGCAGCGCGCGCACGCGCGCCAGCACTTCCTCGAGATGAAACGGCTTGGCCACGTAATCGTCTGCGCCGGCATCGAACCCCTGCACCTTGTCGCTCCAGCGGTCGCGCGCCGTGAGCATCAGCACGGGCATGGCGCGGCCCGCGCGCCGCCAGGCTTCCAGCACCGAGATGCCGTCCATTTTGGGCAGGCCGATGTCGAGAATGACGGCGTCGTAGGGCTCGCTCTCGCCGAGGTAGTGACCCTCCTCGCCGTCGAAAGCGCGGTCGACCACGTAGCCGGCGTCGGTCAGCGCGGTCGCAAGTTGGCGGTTGAGATCGGGATCGTCCTCGACCACGAGAAGACGCAAGGCGGTAGTTCTCCGGTCAGCCGCCGGTCATCAGTATTCCGTCCGCGGCGTCGACGGTTGCGCGGATCACTTTGCCATTTCGCGCCAGCAGAGTCAGCACATAGGCGAGGCCTTTCGGCGTGCGGCACAGCCGCGCCCGCACCACTTCGACGTGGTGGCGGTGAGCGCGGATCACGCGAATGGCGTGCGCCAGCGGAACGGCCTGATGGTCCGCGACTGCTGCGCGCTGCTCGGCCTTGGTCAGGCAGTTGCGATGCGGATGCTCGGCCGCCGTGGCGTGCCCCGCGCCCGCGAGTGCGGCGAGGAGAAAAGCGATTCGGAGAGATCGGGAGACCGGCATGGGAGGGGTCTATGCGCGCGCCGGTGAACGCGGGGTGAACGCAGAACCTCCTTGCGTCGACTTCACTCGCTCGTGAAGCCTGTAAAGGTCGCGTAAACCTGAAGCGGCTCGCGCGGGGAGCGCCAGCCGTTGATCGGGGCGGTCTCGTCGGCGTAGCCGACGGCCATGCCCGAATAGATGATGAGGTGGTCGGGGAGATCGAGGAAGGCGCGCACCGTGCGGTGCCAGGACACCCAGGCCTGTTGCGGGCAGGTATGCAGGCCGTAGCCGCGCGCGAGCAGCATCACGGTTTGCAGCAGGCCGCCGATGTCGGCCCACTGCGCCACGCCGAACGACTTCTCGAGCGCGAAGAAGATGCCGACCGGCGCGCCGAAAAACTGGAAATTGCGCGCGTATTGCCGGTAGCGCGCGGGCTTGTCCGCGCGCGGCACGTTGATCGATTGGTAGAGCAGCTCGCCGACGGCAAAGCGGCGCGCGCGGTAGTCTTCCTCGATGCCGTCGGGAAAAATGCGGTAGTCGCCGCCCTCGCCTTTGGGCAATTCATTCATGCGAGGCGCAAGCAGCGCCTTCAACGCTTCGACGCGCTCGCCGGCGATCGCGTAGATGCGCCACGGCTGCATGTTGCCGGCCGACGGCGCGCGCGCCGCCCGCTCGATGATGTCGCGCAGGGTCGCTTCCGGGATCGGCGTCGGCAGAAACGCGCGGCAGGAGTAACGGGTCGCGACGGCCTCAAAGACATCCATAGAATCCTCCGCATTTGATGCGGAGAGTGTGTCGGGTCGGTGACGCGAAGCCAAGCAGGCCCGTGTCCCGGACGCGGTGCAGCATGAGCGCAAGCGCGAATGGTGCACCGCTGATCCGGGACCCCGGTAATTTTGAGCTCAAAAGAAAGCTGGGCCCCGGATCAGCGATGCATCACTTCGCTACCGCTGCGTGCTGCATCGCATCCGGGGCACACATCACTTGCGGGCGATAATCTTTGCCACCTTCTCGATCGAGCGGCCGCCGAAATAGGCGGTGAGGACGATCATCGCCCACCGGCCGATATCGCCGCTCAGCGGATCGGTAATGCCGTGCGTCCAGAACCCCAGCACCTTGTCCCAGACCACAACCTTCCAGACGTAGATCACGAACGCGAATGCAAACAGCGGGCGCGGCAGCGCCGTGTACCAGCGTCCCTGCTCGGCGATGACGATTTGCGCGGCGAGCTCGCGCTCGCGCTGCTCGACGGCAAGCTCGCGCGCGGCAAGCTCGGCGGCGATCTTCTGCGCGTCGTTGCCGGCGGCAAGTTTCGCCTGATAGGCGGCAAGCGCGGCCTTCGCAAACGGCCCGCCGAGCAGGCCGCCGAACCACGACAGAAACGCCGCCAGCATTCAGACCTTCCCCGCCGTGCGGCGGCGCGCAATCTCGGTGATGAGGCCGATCGCGATCACGTAATAGGGAATGAATTTCGGCTGAAGCAGCGCATGGATCGCATCGTTGACGTTCGGATCGGCGATGACGGCCTGCGCGCTGGCGAGCAGCACGCCGGCGAAAGCGACGGCGCGCGCCCAGACGATCGTGAGCGAATGCCTGAACCAGCTTTTGATCCTGTTCCACATCGTGTTTTCCTTTCAAACTTTTGCCTGCTGCCGTTTTGATTGCCGCCAGCGCCAGAACGTCCAGAACGCAAATGCGGCGAGCGCAGCCGCGGCGAGAATGGCGAGGACAAGCGCCGGCGGCGCACCCTTCTCAAGCGCCTGCTGTGCGGCGACGGCGCCCGAAGCCGCGACAATCGCGCCGGAGGTTTTTTGTGCGCGCTTGTTGAGCGGCACGGCGCCCTTGCCCTTTGGCAAAGCCGGCCGCGCCGCGACCGCCGCTTTGGCGCGCGTGCCGGCGGCAAGCTGAAGCGCAAAGGCTCTGACCTCGGCGACGCGCGCGCTCCAGCCCTTGCCGAACACGCGCCAGGTCTTCAGCGAGCGCAAGAAACGCAGCCGCTCGTCGCAGATCGCGGCGACCAGCGCCTTGGCATCCGCTGCGGCGGCCGCCGCGATGACTGCATCCGTCACCAGGCTGGTGTCGTCCGGCAGCCTGAGCATGCGGCGGAGCACCTTGCCGCTGCGGCCGATCCCGCTGTTCACGCCGTAGTCGAACACGGCGTAGTCGACGCCCGCCGGCAAGTCATCGCAGCGCTGCGCGTCCCAATAGCGCGCGCGGTAGATCGCCTTCGCCTCGCCAACCGTCATCGCCTTCACGTCGGCGGCGGTCGCGCCCGGCTTCACGTATCGGCGGTAGTCCGCGATGGTGATGCCGAAATTGGTCGGCCCGCCCGGGTCGGCGGGATGATTGCTGTAGCCGCCCTCGTGCGCGAGCACGCGCGCAAGCGCGGCATCGTAAG
>DASSRW010000116.1:0-2306 GCA_035701545.1 Pseudolabrys sp. | reverse complement strand
CGCAAGGTCAAGGCCACGATGCATTGGCTCTCGGCCACGGATTCCGTTCGCGCCGAAGTGCGTCTGTACAGCCCGTTGTTCACCAAGCCGGAGCCGAGCGGCGGCGAGAGCTTTGCGACGGATCTCAATCCGAATTCTCTGGAGATCCTGCCGGATGCCCGCATCGAGCCGGCGCTGCTCGGCGCGGCAGTCGGGGTGCCGGTACAGTTTGAGCGGCAAGGCTATTTCTGCCGTGATCGTGACTCGGCTCCGGATCGGCCGGTGTTCGTCCGCACGATCGGGCTGCGCGACACCTTCGCAAAAGAGACCGCAAAGGGCTGACCGTCCGGCGTGATCCAACGGCCTGCCTTGTGAAGGTTCACAACCGTTCTCCTAGCCACAACCTGAGGCTGAAGTAACATGACGCCACAGTGTGAGGTGGTGCGGGGTAGCGATGGTTCGGCCCAAGCGAACCGAAGCTCAAGCCAAAGCGTGGGCTGCCGGCACCGACGCCATGCGTCGGCGCGCGGGTCTGCTGCTGCCCGCTGGCCTCGCGCAGGCAATCCGCCGGCTGCGCGCGCTGGCCGGGCAATGGGCGCTTGCCGAGGTTGCTCCCGGGCGGCTGGTGCCGTGGCTGCCGGTGGCGTTCGGGGCGGGCGTCGTCCTTTACTTTGCCGCCGACCATGAGCCGGCGGCGTGGGCCGCCGTTCCGCTGGCAGCCGGCACGGCCGTGATCGCCTACGTTGCCCGCCGGCGGACGTTTGGCTTTCCGCTTGCTCTCGCCGCCGCGATGCTTGCCGCTGGCTTTGCCACCGCGACGATCCGCGCCGCGCGCATTCGGCATCCCATTGTGGTTTATCCCGCTACCGTCTCGCTTTCTGGATTTGTCGAGAGACGTGAAGAGCGCGAGCGAAGCGATCGCATCACGATCCGCGTTGCGCGCGTCGATGGCCGGCATCTCGATGCGGCGCCGGAGCGCGTACGCCTCGCGCTGAAGAAGGGCACGGCGCCACCGGTCGGCTCGTTCGTTCTGCTCAAGGCGCGGCTTACACCTCCGCTTCCTCCGCTACGACCGGGTGGTTACGATTTCGCGCGTGACATGTATTTCCAGCAAATCGGCGCATCGGGTTATGTGCTGGGCGGAGTCAGAATCGCGCCGCCGTCACAAACACCGGGGCTTTGGCTTCGTTACGCGGCATTTCTCGATTGGCTGCGCGAGTCGATCGACCGCCGCATACGCGCAGCTGTTCCGGGCGACGAAGGATCAATCGCGTCCGCGGTGATCACGGGGAACCGCGACGCACTCAGTCTGCCGGTCAATGACGCGATGTATGTCTCGAGCCTCGCGCATGTGCTGTCGATCTCCGGCTTTCACATGGCCGTGGTCGCCGGCGTCGTGTTCTTCTTCATTCGCGCGGGCTTTGCGCTTATCCCCGGCTTCGCCGGCCGCTATCCAATCAAAAAATGGGCGGCACTTACGGCCTTTGCTACTGCGCTCTTCTATCTTTTGCTGTCGGGCAACGAAGTTGCGACCCAGCGCTCGTTCATCATGATCGGCATCGTGCTGATCGGAGTAATGCTCGACCGGCCGGCGCTGACATTCCGCACGATCACTGTTGCCGCACTCGGAGTGCTGATGTTCGCGCCCGAGGCCGTCATGCATCCGAGTTTTCAGATGTCATTTGCAGCAACGCTTGCATTGATCGCCGGCTATCAGCGCGGTCTGCCATGGCACGCCGACGCGGACACCTCACTCGGGGCGCGTATCGCATTGTGGGGCGTGCGTGAGATCGCAGGCCTTGTGCTGGCGTCGGTCGTTGCGGGGCTCGCGACGACGCCTTTTGCCGCCTACCATTTTCATCGACTTGCACCCTATGGAGTGATCGCGAACCTGCTGGCCATGCCGGTCGTCTCCGGCTTTGTGATGCCGATGGGCATTCTCGGTGTCCTGGCGATGCCATTCGGCTTCGACGGACCGCTCTGGCATCTGATGGGCATCGGGCTGGAGTGGATGATCTATGTTGCGCAATGGGTGGCGGGTCTGCCGGGTGCCGTCGGCCACATCCATGCCTTTGGCACTGGCCCATTGCTTCTCGGGACGATGGCGTTGCTGCTGATTTGCCTTCTGCGCACCCCTCTACGCTGGTCGGGTGCAGTGGTCGGGATGACAGCCTGCGCATGGGCGCTCACGACGAGCCCGCCGGACATTCTGATCGCGGCCGACGGGCAAGCGGCTGCCTTCCGTGGAAGCAATGGGCGGCTAGCTCTCCTGCACAGCGGCCGCGATACGTTTGCGATCAAGGAATGGCTTGCGGCCGATGCCGACG
>DASSRW010000115.1:0-14644 GCA_035701545.1 Pseudolabrys sp. | reverse complement strand
CTCGCGCGCCGCGCGCAACACGGCGGCGATCTCCACCGGATGATGGCCATAATCGTCGATGATGACGGCGCCGTTCCATTCGCCGACGCGGGTGAAGCGGCGCTTGACGCCGCCGAATTTCAAAAGCGCACCGCGGATCTTGTCGTCTGAAATGCCGAGCTCGCGCGCAACCGCGATGGCCGATGTCGCATTGAGCGCGTTGTGGCGGCCTGGCATCGGCAATTCGAGCTTCTCGATGGCGTGGACGACCTCGCCCTCGCGGTTGCGGAACAGCACGGAGAATGTCGATTTGCCGTCGATGTGATCGAGATCGGCGAGCCGCACGTCGGCCTGCGGATTTTCGCCGTAGGTGATGGTGCGCCGGTCGGTGACGCGGCCGACCAGCCGCTGCACGATCGGATGATCGGTGCACATCACCGCAAAGCCGTAGAACGGCACGTTCTCGACAAAATCGATGAAGGCTTCCTGCACCGCCGCGAACGTCTTGAAGTGATCGAGATGCTCGGCGTCGACATTGGTGACGATGGCGATGTCGGCCGGCAGTTTCAGAAACGTGCCGTCGGATTCGTCCGCCTCCACCACCATCCAGTCGCCGGCGCCGACGCGCGCATTGGTGCCGTAGGCGTTGATGATGCCGCCGTTGATCACGGTCGGGTCGAAGCCGCCGGCGTCAAGCAGCGCCGCGACCAGCGAGGTGGTCGTGGTCTTGCCGTGCGTGCCGGCGATGGCGACGCAGCTCTTCAGCCGCATCAGCTCGGCCAGCATTTCGGCGCGGCGCACCACCGGCAGGCGCTGCGCGCGCGCGGCGACAAGTTCCGGATTGTCCGCCTTGATCGCGGACGACACGACCACCACGTCGGCGCCGTCGAGGTTTTCCGCCTTGTGGCCGACGGCGACTTTCACGCCCTTCTCGCGCAGCCGCTTGACGTTGCCGCTGTCGGAGACGTCCGAGCCGGTGACCGTGTAGCCGAGATTGACCAGCACCTCGGCGATGCCGCTCATGCCGATGCCGCCGATTCCGACGAAGTGGACCGGCCCGATGTCGCGCGGCAGTTTCATGTCGCTCCCTTACCCGATCGCGCCAACCTGCATTACCACTGCCGCAAGCCGGTCGGCGGCGTCAATTGTGCCGGCGGACTTCGCCGCCGCGGCCATGCCGCCGAGGCGCTCGGGATCGCCGGCGAGCGTTGCGATCTCCGCCGCCAGGCGCTCCGGCGTGAAGTTTGCCTGCTCGATGCAGATCGCGCCGCCCGCCTTGGCCAGCATGCCGGCGTTCGCCAGTTGGTCCTGATCGAGCGCATGCGGGAGCGGCACCAATATGGCGGGCCGGCCGATGGCGGAAAGCTCCGCCACGGTCGAGGCGCCGGAACGCGCGATGACAAGATGGCTGGCGGCGATGCGCGCCGGCAGGTCGGCGAAGAAGGCCGCCGTTTCGGCGGTAACGCCGACCCGATCATAGGCCGCCTGCACGCGCGCAAGATCCTCGCTGCGCGCCTGCTGGGTGATGACCAGGCGTCGGCGCAGCTCCGAGTCCAGGCGCGCGATCGCCTCCGGCACCACATCCGACATCACGCGCGCGCCCTGGCTGCCGCCGAACACCGTCAGCCTGAATTTCCCGCCGGCGGAGGGCGCCGCGTAAGGGGTCGCCGCCACAGTGGTGACCGCGGGCCGAACGGGATTGCCGGTGAACGTCGCTTTGGCCTTGAGCGCTGCATCCATGCCGGCGACGTCGCGAAAGCCGGTGGCAATCCTCGTGACGCGCGGCGCCAGCAAGCGGTTGGCGCGGCCCATGACGCCATTCTGCTCATGCAGCACGGTCGGAATTCCGCGCAATGCCGCGGCAAAGAGCGGCGGCACGGTCGGATAGCCGCCAAAGCCGACGACCACCGCCGGCTTCACCCGGCCAAGCATCAGCAGCGCCTTCGCAAGGCCTGCGCCAAGCAGCGTCAGCGTGCGCGCATAGGCGAGCGGATTTCTTCCGCGCAGCGTCGCGCTCGGAATGAGGTGGACGGCCTGCGCCGGAAACTTGAAATGCGCCGCGCGCGTATCGGTGGCGAGCTCGACGGCGATGCCGCGCTTGACGAGAGCGGCGGCAAGCGCCTCGGCGGGAAACAGATGGCCGCCGGTGCCGCCCGCGGCAAGAAGAACGCGGGGCGTCCTGGTGCGCTCCTCGATTGCCACAACCGCCACTCCTTCGGCGCGTCCGGAGCGAAAAGCCTAGACCGGGCGGCCCGCGATGGCCAAGGTGCGCGGCCGCGGCTTGAGCATCGCGACCTGCGGCTGCTCACGGGTCAATGCAAGCAGCATGCCCATGCCGTAGGCCAGCGAGATCATCGACGAGCCGCCATAGGAAATGAACGGCAGCGTCATGCCCTTGGCCGGAATCAAGTGGACATTCACCGCGAGATTGATGGCCGCCTGCGTGCCGAAGAGAATCGACAAGCCCGTCGCGGCAAACCGCGTAAAGGGGTCCTCGTTGCGCAAGGCGCGCAGCAGCGAGCGGATGACAATGAACGCGAACAGCGCAACCAGCACGAGGCAGAGCGCTACGCCAAATTCTTCCGCCGCCACCGCGAACACGAAATCGGTATGCCCCTCCGGCAGGATGCGCTTGATCGTGCCTTCGCCCGGACCCATGCCGAACCAGCCGCCGCGCACGAACGAGTCGGTCGCAAGATCGATGTTGAAGGTGTCGCCGGACGCCGGATCGAGAAAGCGCTGGATGCGGCGCGCGACGTGCGGCACCGTGTAGTAGGCGACGGTCAATCCGATTCCGGCGATGCCGGCGAGCCCGAATACCCAGACGAGCCGCATGCCCGCCATGAAGAACAGCGCGCTCCAGACGAGCGTCACCAGCATCGTTTGTCCGAAGTCGGGCTGCAACACGAGCAAGGCCACCACGACCAGCAGCAGCGACAAGGCAATGGCATTGGTCGGCATTTCCGGCCGGCGCGCCGATTCGCCAAACAGCCAGGCGATCAGCACGACGAAGGCCGGCTTGAGAAACTCCGACGACTGGATGTTGACGCCGAGGATGACGATCCAGCGCCGCGCGCCTTTGATTTCCGGTCCGAAGTACGGCGTGATGGCGGCGAGAAGGATGCTCGCCGCAAAGACGACCAGAGCCAGCCGCCGGATCTGCCGCGGCGTCAGGAAGGACACGCCGAGCATCACCGCGATCGTCGGGAAAAGAAAGAGGATGTGGCGGTCGACGAAATAGAACGGGTCGAGGCCGAGACGGCCGGCCACCGGCGGGCTGGCGGCCAGCGACAGCACGACGCCGGCGATCATCAAGGCGCCGATCGCCGCCAAAGTCAGGCGATCGACCGTCCACCACCATTCGCCGAAAGGCGTGCGTTGCGCGCGCGAGAGCATGTCCCGTTCCCATCCGCAAGCTGACGCGTCGCGGTTTACGAAGGCTTAACGATGGGCCGTGCCGGCGAAACTTGACCGTCATTGCCCGCGAAAGCGGGCAATCCAGTACACTCAGCCCTTCGCGATTTTTGAATACAGATCGTCCCAATTCGGATTGTCCGTTTCGATCAACTGAATCTTCCACGCACGAGTCCATTTCTTGAGACGCTTTTCTCGCCGGATCGCAGTTTCCAGATCGTCGTATTGCTCGAAATAGACAAGCCGCGTCACGCCGTAGCGCTTTGTAAAACCACGTTTCTGCCTCTCGCGGTGCTGATAGACACGCCGAATTAGATCACTCGTAATTCCGATGTACAGCGTTCCGCCGATCCGGCTGGCAAGGATGTAAACCCAATAGCTCCTCTGCCCCATAGAAAGGCGTGCGTTTACTGGATCGCCCGCTTTCGCGGGCGATGACAACGGATTCTACGCCTTCTTCAGCCCCGGCAGCTTCAGCACCAGGTCGCGGAAGGCGTCGCCGCGCACCTCGAAATTGGGGTATTGGTCGAACGACGCGCAGGCCGGCGACAGCAGCACCACCGGCTCCTTGAGCCCTGAAGCCACCGCATCATCGGCGGCAGCGGCCACGGCGCGCGCAAGCACCTCGACGATCTCGTAAGGCACTTTTGTATCCAACGTTTTGGCGAATTCATTCGCCGCCTCGCCGATCAGATAGGCCTTGCGGATGCGCGGGAAGAACTCGGCAAGGCCCGTGATGCCGCCGGTCTTCGGCCTGCCGCCGGCGATCCAGAAAATATCGGAAAAACTCGACAGCGCTTTTGCGGCGGAGTCGGCGTTGGTCGCCTTCGAATCGTTGACGAACAAGACATTGCCCTTGCGCGCAATCTGCTGCATGCGGTGCGCGAGGCCGGGAAACGAGGCGAGGCCTTTTTGAATGGACGGCAGGTCGACGCCAAGCGCAACCGCGGCGGCGATGGCGCAGGCGGCGTTCTGCGCATTGTGCGCCCCGCGCAGCGAATTGATGCCCGCAAGCTGCGCGACCTCGCGCGCCTTGCCGTTCGTTGCGTGCAGGATGCGCGTCCCCTCCGCGTAATAGCCGTTGCGCAATGGCGCGAGAACGGAAATACGCTCGACCTTCCTGCCGGCGCGCTCGACCTGTCCGGCCGCGGCGCGCGCGTATTGATCGTCGACGCCGATCACGGCCGTGTCTTCCGCGCCGGCCACCAGCCGCGTCTTGATCGCCGCGTAGTTTTCCATCGTGCCGTGGCGGTCGAGGTGGTCCTCGGAAATGTTGAGCAGGATGCCGACCGTCGGATCGAGCGAAGGCGCGAGATCGATCTGATAGGACGACACTTCGACAACGTAGCAGCGCTTCGGCGCGAACGGTTGGAGTTGCAGGATCGGAACGCCGATATTGCCGCCCATCTGCGCATCGAAGCCGGCGCTGCGCAGGATGTGCGCCGTCAGCGCGGTGGTGGTCGACTTGCCGTTGGTGCCGGTGATGGCGACGAAGGGCGCGCCGGGAGCGATCTTCGCGCGCTCGCGGCAGAACAGCTCGATATCGCCGATGACCTCGACATTGTGCTTGCGCGCAAGATCGACGGTCCAATGGGGCCTGGGCTGCGTCAGCGGAACGCCGGGCGCCAATACCAGTGCAGCGATAGTCGGCCAGTCAAGTGCGCGTAGATCTTGCGTGTTCAGCCCGGCGGCTTTGGCTTCGGCCACGCTCTTGTCGCTGTCGTCGCAGACGACAACTTCGGCACCGCCGGCAATCAGCGCCTGCGCCGATAGCAGGCCCGATTTGCCGAGGCCGAAAACGGCAACCTTTTTGCCGGCGAAGGTGGTGATGGGGATCATGAAATTTTCCCGTCATTCCGGGACGCGCCGAAGGCGCGGACCCGGAATCCATAACCCCGGTCTGTGTGTATGGATTCCGGGTTCGCCGCTTCGCGGCGCCCCGGAATGACAGCAGGAAAAATCATCGCAGCTTCAGCGTCGCGAGTCCCGCGAGCGCCAGCACCACGGCGACGATCCAGAAGCGGATCACGATCTGCGGCTCGGTCCAGCCGAGCTGCTCGTAGTGATGGTGGATCGGCGCCATCTTGAACACGCGCTTTCCCGTCAGCTTGAACGACACGACCTGCACGATCACCGAAACGGCTTCGAGGACGAAGAGACCGCCGATGATCGCCAGCACGATCTCGTGCTTGATCGCGACCGCGACCACGCCGAGTAGGCCGCCGAGCGAGAGCGAGCCGGTGTCGCCCATGAAGATCGAAGCCGGCGGCGCGTTGAACCAAAGAAATCCGAGGCTCGCGCCGATGACCGCGCCGCAGAGCACGGCAAGCTCGCCGGCGCCGGCGACGTAGTGGATTTGCAGATATTCCGCGAACACCGCGTTGCCGGCGAGGTAGGAGATGAGCCCGAAGCTCGCCGCCGCAATCATCACCGGCACGATGGCGAGTCCGTCGAGCCCGTCGGTGAGATTGACCGCGTTGCCGGCGCCGACGATGACGAACGTGCCGAGCAGGACGAAGGCCCAGCCGAGATTGATCACCAGCTCCTTGAAAAAAGGAAACACGAGTGAGGTGGCGATCGGGCCGCGCCCGATGTGCGTGAGCAACATGCAGGCGACGACCGCGACGGCCGCCTCGGCGGCAAGCCGCGTGCGGCCAGCAAAGCCGGCATGCGTCTGCTTCGTCACCTTGAGATAGTCGTCGTAAAATCCGATCAGGCCGAAGCTGAGCGTGACGAACAGCACGATCCAGACATACGGATTCATCGGGTTGGCCCAGAGCAGGGTCGAGACCAGAAGCCCGGAGAGGATCATCAGGCCGCCCATCGTCGGCGTGCCGATCTTGGTGACGAGGTGCGATTTCGGGCCGTCGGCGCGGATCGGCTGGCCCTTGCCCTGCTTGAGCCGCAGCAAATCGATGATCGGGCCGCCGAACAGGAAGACGAAAACCAGCGCCGTCACGATCGCCCCGCCGGTGCGGAAGGTGATGTAGCGGAAAACGTTGAACAGCGAGACCTTGTCCGACAGCTCGACGAGCCAGTAAAACATCGCAGCAAACCTTCGCTCAGGAGGGCGCCGCCGCCGGCTCGCCTGCCGTCTGGCGCGGGAATTTCCGTTCGAGCGCTTTCACGATCAGCCCCATGTTCGAGCCCAGCGAGCCTTTGACCATGATGGCATCGCCGGCTGCAACCGCCTCGAGAACCCTCGGCTCGAGCGCCGCCGCGCTCTCCGCATAGCCGCCCCGGCGCGCGGGGGGAAGAGCATCCCACAGGGCATGCATCAGCGGGCCGCTGCAAAACACCAGGTCGACCGAAGCGGCGGCAAGGGCTTCCGTCAGCGCGCGATGGAGCGTTGGCCCTTGCGGCCCGAGTTCCAGCATATCGCCGAGGACCGCAATGCGCCGACCGCGGGGGCCAGTCCGGGCCTGCCCGAGCAGTGCAATCGCCGCGCGCATCGAGGCCGGATTCGCGTTGTAGCTCTCGTCGATCAGCAGCGCGCTGCCGCCTGGAACCGAAAGGGCTGCGCGTGCACCCCGGCCGGGAGCAGGTTGCAGGCGTTCAAGCGCCTTGCCTGCGGCGGCCAGGTCGCCGTCGGCCAGCACGACCGCCGCCAGCACCGCGAGCGAATTGAGAACGAGATGATAACCCGGTGCTCCCACTTTGTAGGCGATGTCGCGACCAAGGATGCGCGCCTCGACGGTCGAACAATCCGGATGCAGCGAATGGCGCAGCAGCTTCGCCTCGGCTTCCGCATGCTGGCCGAACGACACAATCTCGCCGACATGCGCGGCCTTGGCAGCGGTGAGAAGACGTTGATACTGCCCGTTGTCGCGATTGAGAACGGCCGCGCCGCCGCGCTCCAGCCCTGAAAAAATCTCTGCTTTTGCGTCGGCGATTTTTTCGAGCGAGCCGAAATACTCCAGATGCACCGGCTCGATCGCGGTGATGATCGCGATATGCGGACGCGCGAGTTTGGTCAGCGGCGTGATTTCGCCGGCGTGATTCATGCCGATCTCGAAGATGGCGTACGTCGCCGATTGCGGACAGCGCGCAAGCGACAGCGGCACGCCCCAGTGATTGTTGTAGGAAGCGGTCGACGCATGCGTTTCGCCTTGCGGCAACAACGCAAGACGCAACGCTTCCTTCGTTCCCGTCTTGCCGACCGAGCCGGTGACGGCGATCACCTTTGCCGCCGAACGCGCCCGCGCTGCGCGCGCAAGATCGCGCAAGGCGTTGAGCACATCGGGCACGATCAGCAGCGGCGCATCGTCGCCGAAGCCTTGCGGCTTGGAGACAACCGCGAGTCCCGCGCCATTGCCGAGCGCAGCGTCTACAAAATCATGGCCATCGCGGTTGTCGCCTTTGATCGCGAAGAAGGCGTCGCCCCTTGCAAGCGTGCGGCTGTCGATGGAAATACCGTTCGTCTCCGCCGGCAGCGCGCCCTGCCGCTGTGCGCTCATCGCGGCCGCCATCGCGTCGATGGTCCACAGCGCGCTCATGCGAATTTCTCTTTCAACACGGCGGCGACCGCCTCGTGATCGGAAAAAGGCAGCACGCGCTCACCGACGATCTGGCCGGTTTCGTGCCCCTTGCCGGCGATCAGCAGCACGTCGCCGCGCTTCAGTTCGGCGATGCCGGCGCGGATTGCCTCCGCTCGGTCGCCGATCTCGGCGGCGTCCGGCGCGTCAGCAAGAATGGCCGCGCGAATGGCCGCCGGATCTTCGCTGCGCGGATTGTCGTCGGTGACGATCACGCGGTCGGCGTTTTCCGCCGCGATGCGCCCCATGATCGGACGTTTTCCCGCGTCACGATCGCCGCCGGCGCCGAAAATGGCAATGAGCTTGCCGCGCGCGTAAGGACGCAGCGCCTGCAACGCCTTGGCGAGCGCGTCCGGCTTGTGCGCATAATCGATGAAAATCGGCGCGCCGTTCGCATTGCCGACGAGCTCGAGGCGGCCCTTGGCGCCGGTGAGATTTTCGAGCGACGCGAATACGCGCGCCGGCTCGCCGCCGGTCGCAATTGCCAGACCGGCAGCAATCGCGGCGTTCTCGGCCTGGAAGGCGCCGACGAGCGGCAGCCTGATCGTGTATTTGCAGCCGCCATGCGCAATGACGAGCTTTTGCGCGAAGCCCTCGATTGCGCCGCTCACAAGCCGGATGTCGTCGCCGTGCTCGCCGACGGTAAGAATTTTGAGGCCGCGCTTCTTCGCCGCTTCGATCACCTGCGCGGCATAACAATCGTCCGCGCCGACCACCGCCGTGCCGCCCGGCGCGATCAAGTCATCGAACAGGCGCAGCTTGGCGGCAAGATAGGCTTCGATGCTCGGATGATAATCGAGGTGATCGCGCGAGAGATTCGTAAACGCGCCGGCGGCAATCCGCACGCCGTCGAGGCGGTGCTGGTCGAGGCCGTGCGATGAGGCTTCCAGCGCCAGATGCGTGACGCCTTCCTGCGCGAGTTCATCGAGCGTGCGATGCAACTCGACGGGATCGGGCGTCGTCAACGAGCCGTATTGCTCGCCTTGCGGCGTGACGACGCCGATGGTGCCGATGCTTGCGGCGCGATACCCGAGCGCCTGCCAAATCTGCCGCGTGAAAGCGGCAACCGACGTCTTGCCGCTGGTGCCGGTAACCGCCGCGATTGTCGACGGTTGGCGCGCATAAAATCGCGCCCCCGCCAGCGCCAGCGCACGCCGCGCATTCTCGACGGCAACGAACGCAACGTCGCCGTCCAAGCCGGTGGGCCGCTGCTCAGCCGCGACGGCCTTGGCGCCGGCCGCAATTGCCTGCTGCACGAAATGAGAACCATCGGCCTTGGAGCCGGCAATGGCGACGAACAGGAAGCCCGGCTTGATCTTCCGGCTGTCGGCGCTCAGTCCCGAAATGTCGATAGAAGCGGCTTTTGGATCGACCGCATCTTCAGGCACGAGATCGCGCAGCTTCACCGCGTTTCCCTGGTGCTTTCCTTCGCGCTCACCAACAGCAATTGATCGGCCTTCGGCATGTCGAAACGCGGCTCGATATCGAGCAGCGGCGCGATCCGCGCAATGACCTTGGCGGCGGTCGGCCCGGCGTTCCAGCCGGCGGTGGCGAAGCCATGGGTTTCGGGCAAGGGCTGCGGCTCGTCAAGCATGATCAAAAGCAGATAGCGCGGCTTGTCGGCCGGCAAAATGGCCATGAAATCGGTCAATAGTTTGTGCTTGGAATAGTGGCCGTTGACGACCTTTTCGGCCGTGCCGGTTTTGCCGCCGACGTAATAGCCTTTGACGTTGGCAAAGGTGGCCGTTCCCTTCTCGGCGTTCAGGCGCATGAGATAGCGCATATCGAGGCTTGTTTCCGGCTTGAGCACGCGCTTGGCGACGGCCTGCGCCTCCTCGGGGCTGCGCTTGAGGAAGGTCGGCTTGATGAGCAGGCCGCCGTTGACCGTCGCCGCGATGCCCATGGCCGCCTGCAAGGGCGCAACCGAGAGGCCGTGGCCGAATGCGATGGTCACGGTGTTGAGCTCGCCCCAGTGCTTGGGCACCAGCGGCTCGGCGCTTTCCGGCAGCTCGGTGCGCAGGCGGTCGAGCTGTCCCATCTTCTTCAGGAACGCCTTGTGGCCGTCGACGCCGACGGCAAGCGCCATGCGCGCGGCGCCGATGTTGGAGGAGAACGTGAAAATCTCCGGCACCGACAGGAAGCGATGTTTCGGCTCGTAGTCGTGAATGGCAAAGCGACCGTAGTGCAGCGGCTGGCGCGCGTCGAAGGTCGAGTTGAGCGTCGCCTTGCCTGAATCGAGCGCCATCGCGACGGTGAGCACCTTGAAGGTCGATCCCATCTCATAGACGCCGGTGGTCAGCCGATTGATGCGCGTGGGATCGTTCGCCTCGCGCGGATTGTTCGGATCGTAGTCCGGCTCGGATGCGAGCGCGGCGATCTCGCCGGTATTCACGTTGAGCACGACGCCGGCCGCCGCCTTCGCCTTGAATTTCTCGCGCGCCTTCGCAAGCTCGTCGCGCAGGGCAAATTGCACGCGGAGATCAAGCGCGAGATTGACCGGCCGCTGCAGCCGGTCGGTCGCGAGGCCCGCCATGTGCAGCGCCGCGAGCCCCTGCCCGTCGATCCACTTTTCGATTCCGGCAATGCCCTGGTTGTCGATGTTCACGACGCCGAGCTCGTGCGAGACAATCGGCCCGTTGGGATAGACGCGCTTGTTCTCGGTGAGGAATCCGATTCCCGGAATGCCGAGGTGGTGGATTTGCTGCTGCTGCTTCGGCGTGATTTCCCGCTTCAGCCACACAAATCCGCGCTTGGAGTTCAGCCGATCACGTAGTTCCTTGCGGTCGAGATCGGGCAGAACGGCGGTCAGCAACTCCTCAGCTTCGTCGGGATCGATGAGCTTGCGCGGCTCGGCGAAAAGCGAAGGCGTTTTCACATCGGTTGCGAGAATCTGCCCGTTGCGGTCCAAAATGTCGGGGCGAGCGGTCGCGACCGCGTCCTGCGAGACAGTGCGGCGTGCACCGTGGCCGTCGCTTGCCACGGCGAACATCACCAGACGCGCCGCAATCACCGAATAGATGACCGAGAAGCCGATGACGACGAGGATCAACCGCGCCTTGGCCTTGACGGTCCGGTCGACGTCGCTGCCATAGAGCAGCGAGTGCATGACGCGCTGCCAGCGGGTTTGTGCGGGCTTGACGGCCGAAGAGAGCGCCATGGTTTACCTACGGGCCGCCGGCGCAATACTGCCGGTGAATTCGCGTTTCGACGCATTGAGAATTGCTGCAATCGGATCGACCGGCGGCACCGCGTCCGGCGGCCGCGGAGGCAGGTTGTCGAACGTATCGAATTGAGTGGGACTGACGGGCTTCAGCGTCAAATGTCGCTCCGCCAGTGCCTGGATGCGCGCCGGATTGTCGAGCCTGCTCCACTCCGCCCGCAGCGTCGCGATGGCGTCGCGCTCGCGCCTGATCTGCCCGTGCAATTTGGCCACGCGCTCGATTTGCAGCGTCGAATCGAACTTGATCTTGTAGACGAACGCTGCCGCAAAGATCAGCGAGACGATCACCAGAACATTGAGCAGCCGCATCATCGGCGGCCCCGCATGATTTCGGCCAAGGCCGGCAATTGGGGCAGAAGCGTCGCGCCGCTTTCGTGGGCGGGTGCAGCAGTGCGCTCGGCGGCGCGCAGCTTGGCGGAGCGGGCGCGCGAATTGCGCGCGATTTCTTCAGCATCGGGTACCACCGCCCGCTTGGTAAGCGTCGTGAAGCTCGGTGCCGCGACTTCCGCTTCCGGCGCATGGCGCGAGCCGGGGCGCATGATGCCGCGCTCGCGAAGAAACGATTTGGCGATGCGGTCTTCAAGGGAATGGAATGAGACCACGACCAGCCGGCCACCGGGCGCGAGCACCCGCTCCGCCGCGGCAAGACCAAGTTCAAGCTCCCTCAATTCGTCGTTGACGAAGATGCGCAAGGCCTGAAACGTGCGCGTGGCCGGGTGAATGTCGCTGCGCGTGCGGACGGCCGAAGCGACGATGTCGGCAAGCGCGCGCGTGGTGAGGATCGGCGCATCGGCGCGCGCTCTGACGATCGCCCGCGCGACCGCGCGCGAATGGCGCTCCTCCCCCAGGAAAAAGATGATGTTTGCGAGATCGCGCTCGCTTGCCGCGGCAATCACGTCGGCGGCGGTCGGCCCCTGCGCGCCCATGCGCATGTCGAGCGGACCGTCGAAGCGGAACGAGAAACCGCGTCCGGCCGCATCGAGTTGCATCGACGAGACGCCGAGATCGAACACAACGCCGTTGACGGTCGCGTATCCGGCCCGGCGCGCAATGGCCTCAAGATTGGAAAAGCGTCCTTCGGTGAGCGTCAGCCTTGCGCCGTACAGACGGGACAATTCCTGGCCGCGTTCAACCGCACTGCGGTCGCGGTCGATGGCGACGACCCGGCAGTCCGCCGCGGCAAGGATGGCGCGGGTGTAGCCTCCGGCCCCGAACGTCGCGTCGATATAGACGCCGTGATCCTGAGGAGCGAGGAACTCGACCGCCGAAGAGCCGAGCACGGGAATGTGGGAGACTGGTCCGCCTGCGACAGCTGCGAAGCCGTCGCTGCCCGCCATCATTCCCGTGCTCCTGGCGCATCCTGCGCCCCCACCCGAGACCCGAGCTGCACCTTCAGCGCCCGCACCTTTTCGGTTGCCTCTGCGAGTTCGCTGCGAAACCGCTCCGGTTCCCAGATCTGAAACTTGTGACCCAAACCAACGAACGCAATCGCGTCTTTGATCCCCGCGTGAGTCTTCAAAGCTTCGTTCAGGACCACACGCCCCTCGCCGTCCATTTTCAGCGTCTCGCTGGTGCCGTAGAGCGCGGCGGCGAACTGTTCGCGCTCCTCCGAAAAGGGCGGAAACCGTGCGATGAGCGCTTCGATTTCCGCCATCAGCGCGTTTCCTCCTGCATCGATCGCCGGCCGGCCGAGCGCGGGATAACAATAGAGTCCATCGAAGCCATCGCGCGCCAGCACCGATCGGAAGTGGGCCGGAATCGAAACGCGTCCCTTCGAGTCGAGCCGCAGGGTCACATTCGAAACAAAGCGATTCACACGCCGCACTCCGCCGGAACCCGACACCCAGCCGCAGCATCCGGAAACAGACCCGGCCCAAAGACTTCGGGCCATCCATCTCACCGGCGGCGCCCGGAAATTCTCCCTCGGATGAGATGTTGTGGGATATCATGGGGTACCATGGGCGTCAATGGACAGGCAGCGCCTCGCAGCCCCGGCCAAGAGGCAACGAAACGCCCGCGCGCGCGGCCATTAAGGCGCTCTTAAACTTAAAGAAATGTTGCAGCGGCCCCCGGCCGACAAGCCTCCGGCCATGCCTTCAGGTTTCCGCAATGGCAGCCGGCAAACTTCGGAACCAGCCCTTCCGGTGGCGAGTTGGCGTCAGCGACTGCCCGGCGCTGGACGTGATGTGGAGTGGCGTCGGGCGAGAGGAACTTTTGAGGAGGCAATCCAATGTTGAAGAAGCTCATGCTTGGCACCGCCGTGAGTGCCTTGATGCTTTCGGGCGCAATGGCGCAAACGCCAAACGCGCCCTCTTCCCCAGCGAGCCCGCCTGCGAGCAGCCCGGCGCCGACAACGCCGCCGGCAGCCAAGGCTCCTGATACCTCGAGCAAGGCGGCTGATACGAGCAAAGCGGCGGACACGTCCGCCAAGAAAGCGTCGTTCGTGTCGGCCCAGCAGCCCGATCAGTTGCTGGCGTCGAAGTTCAAGGGCACCGACGTTCTCGGCTCCGACGGCAAGAAGATCGGCGACGTGAGCGATATCCTGTTCGACAAGTCCGGCAAGATCGAAGCTTATGTGATCAGCATCGGCGGGTTCCTGGGCGTCGGCTCCAAGTCGGTTGCCATGCCGCCGAGCTCATTCGAAGTCGTTCCCGGACAGAACGGGCAATCGCCGAAACTCAAGACGGCGATGACCACAAACGAACTGAAGCAGGCGCAGAACTTCAAGCCTTATGAGCCGCCGCGGCAGACGACCGGCTCAGGCGGAGGCTTGGGCGGACGGCCGGCTGGCGGAGGATTGAAGTAGTGTGCGTGCGTGAGTGCGTTGCGTATGTAAGCGTGAGTGCGTAAGCGTATCGAAGAAAGCAGTCCCGGGCGGTACTCGGCCGATGTTTGGCGGGTGCCGCCCGGCTGTTGTTTATTCAGACGGTCCCTCTCGATTGCCACAAACAATCCGTTATGTTCCGGCGCATGGAAGCCTTCCAGCCGGATTCATTTGTCGCCGCCGACGTCGCTGCTTCGCCGAACTTTGACGAGCGGAAAAACGGCCGTTCGCCCGATCTCATTCTGTTGCACTACACCGGAATGGCGGACGGCCAATCGGCGCTCGACCGGCTCTGCTCGCCTGCAAGCAAGGTTTCCGCGCATTACGTTGTCTTCGAGGACGGACGCATCGTGCAGTGCGTGCAGGAAGTGCATCGCGCGTGGCACGCCGGCCTCTCCTCCTGGGCCGGCGAGACCGACATCAATTCGTGCTCGATCGGCATCGAGATCGTCAACCCGGGACACGAATTCGGCTATCCCGATTTTCCGCGCCGGCAGGTCGCCGCGGTGATCACGTTGTGCCGGTCGATCCTTGCGCGGCGCGGACCGATCAGCCCTGACCGTGTGCTGGCGCATTCGGACGTCGCGCCCGCGCGCAAGCAGGACCCAGGTGAAAAGTTTCCATGGGCGTTGCTGAACGTCTCCGGGGTCGGCCATTGGGTGCCGCCCGCCC
>DASSRW010000114.1:0-7587 GCA_035701545.1 Pseudolabrys sp. | reverse complement strand
GGCAAGCCGCATGGCGCGGCTGATCGACGATCTGCTCTCGTTGTCGAGGATTGAATTGCGCGCGCACGTCGCCCCTGAGGAGCCGGCAGACGTTGTCGCCATCGTGCGTCAGGTCCTGGATGGGTTGCAGACCTTGGCGCGGGAGCGCGGAGTGCAAATTGCACTGGTAGCACCCGACCACGCGTTGACCGTGCGGGGAGACCGCGACGAGCTGACTCGTCTGTTTGAAAATCTGGTGGAAAACGCGCTCAAGTATGGCGCGTCGGGCAAGCGCGTGGATGTGCAACTCGAAGCCATACGCGCTGGTCAAGGAGAGGCTAAGGTCGACGAAGCGAAGATCGTGGTGCGCGATTACGGCGTCGGTATCGCGCCCGAGCATTTGCCGCGCCTGACCGAGCGCTTCTACCGGGTCGACGCGGGCCAGAGTCGCGCCGAGGGAGGCACCGGCCTTGGCCTTGCGCTGGTCAAGCACATTCTCAACCGGCATCGCGGCCGACTGGAGATTGCGAGCACCTTGGGCAAGGGATCGACATTCACAGCCTATCTTCCGCTCGATCAGGGCTGAGTTCAGCGATTCCGACTGTCATGCACGTGTCATGTAACGGTGGCACGACATGCCTGCATGTCGGCTCACTCAGTTGCGTCCGAACGCATGGTTACACTTCCGCTGCGGGCCGCGCCGTTTGTTGCACAGCTGCGGGCGGGGGAGACGGCATTTCGCTTGCTGACCTTTGCATCGGCGGCCGCCGTGCTTCTCCTGCTCGGCAGCGTCGTCGTGGTGCTGATCGTGGGTTCGATGCCGGCGTTGCATGCGTTCGGCCTCAGGTTTTTAGTCGACGAAAGCTGGAATCCGGTCACCGAGCGTTTCGGCGCGTTGGCGCCGATCTACGGCACCGTCGTCGTCTCGCTGATCGCCATGCTGATCGCCGTGCCGGTCGGTCTCGGCATCGCAGTGTTCCTGAGTGAATTGTGTCCGGTTCGGCTGCGACGCCCCATCGGCATTGCCATCGAATTGCTCGCCGGCATTCCCAGCATCATCTACGGCATCTGGGGCCTGTTCGTGTTCGCACCCTTTTTGCAGCGGACCATTCAGCCGGCTCTCATCGCCTTCTTCGCGCCGGTGCCGGGGCTCTCCTCATTGTTCGCCGGTCCGCCCTACGGAATCGGAATCATGACGGCGGGCCTGATCCTCGCCATCATGGTGCTGCCGTTGATCGCGTCGGTGTCGCGCGATGTGTTCGTGGCGACTCCCGCGGTGCTGAAAGAGGCGGCTTATGGCGTCGGCGCGACCACGTGGGAGGTCGTGCGCCATGTCCTGCTGCCCTACGCGCGCGTCGGCGTGATCGGCGCGATCTTGCTCGGGCTTGGCCGCGCGCTCGGCGAAACGATGGCGGTCACCTTCGTGATCGGCAACGCCCATCGCATAGCGCCTTCGCTGATGGCGCCGGGGACGACGATTTCCGCGACCATCGCCAACGAGTTCACCGAAGCAGTCGGCGACCTCTACACCTCTGCACTGATTGCGCTCGGCCTGATCTTGTTCGTCATCACGTTCATCGTTTTGGCGATTGCCCGCTACATGCTGCTCCGCCTTGAGCGGCGAGGTGCGTCATGAGCGCGCTTTATCGCCAACGCCGTCGGCGCAATTCGGTCGCGGCCTTTCTCATGATCGGAGCGACCGCGCTCGGTCTCGGCTGGCTGGCGCTCATTCTCGGCGCGCTGGTCTGGAACGGCATCGGCGCTCTCTCGCTTGCGGCCGTGACGCAAAACACCCCGCCGCCGGGCTCGATCGGCGGCCTGCTCAATCCGATTGTCGGCAGCCTCCTGCTGACCGCCGTCGCGGTCCTCGTCGGCACGCCGCTCGGCATTCTGGCCGGCACCTGGATGGCCGAATACGGCCGCTATGCGCGGCTCACGCCGGTCATCCGTTTCGTCAACGACATTCTGCTCAGCGCGCCCTCGATCGTCATCGGATTGTTCGTCTACGAAATCCTGGTCGCTCCGATCGGCCACTTCTCAGGCCTTGCCGGCGCCGCCGCGCTCGCGCTGATCGTTGTTCCGGTGGTGGTGCGCACCACGGAAGACATGCTGCGGATGGTGCCGAACGAGCTGCGCGAATCGGCGGCCTCGGTCGGCATGCCGCGCTCGGTGCTGATCACGCGCCTTGTCTACCGGGCGGCAACGGCCGGCCTGGTGACGGGCGTGCTGCTCGCCATTGCGCGGATCAGCGGCGAAACGGCGCCGCTTCTGTTCACCGCGCTCAACAACCAGTTTTTCAGCCTGGACATGAACCAGCCGATCGCCAGCCTGCCGGTGGTGATCTTCCAGTTCGCGCTCAGCCCCTACAAGGAATGGCAGCAGCTCGCCTGGGCCGGCGCGTTGCTCATCACGCTCGCCGTCCTCGCCTTGAGCATCGTGGCGCGCACGCTCGCCGCAGTCAGGAAAACCGCATGAACGAAATTGCCCTCGCTCTTCCCGCACATCCCGCCGACCTGGCGCATGCCATGCGCGCCGGAAAAAACCTCGAAGGCCCCCAAGCCACGCTTCGCAGTGTGGTGCCGGAAAAGATCTCGGTCCGCAATCTGAGCTTCTTCTATGGCGAGAACCAGGCCCTCCACGATGTGTCGGTACCGCTTTATGAACGCCAAGTCACCGCTTTCATCGGCCCGTCCGGCTGCGGGAAGTCGACGCTGCTGCGCGTGCTCAATCGCATTTACGATCTCTATCCGAACCAGCGCGCCGAGGGCGAGGTGCTGCTGGACGGGGAGAACATTCTCGCTCCCGCGCAAGACGCCATTCTGCTGCGCGCGCGCGTCGGAATGGTGTTTCAGAAGCCGACGCCGTTTCCGCTCTCCATTTATGAGAACGTCGCCTTCGGCGTGCGGCTGCATCAGCGGCTGCCCCGCTCCGAACTCGAGGGTCGCGTTGAATCCGCGCTCAGGCGCGCCGCGCTCTGGAACGAGGTCAAGGACAAGCTCAATGCCGGCGGCCAGAGCCTCTCCGGCGGCCAGCAGCAGCGGCTCTGCATCGCGCGTACGATCGCCGTGCAGCCGGAAGTCATCTTGCTGGATGAGCCGTGCTCGGCACTCGATCCGATATCGACTGCGAAAATCGAGGAACTGGTCAGCGAGCTCAAGGACGACTACACGATCGTGCTGGTGACGCACAACATGCAGCAGGCCGCCCGCGTCTCCGACCGCACTGCGTTCATGTATCTCGGCACGTTGATCGAATTCGACCGGACGGCAAGGATTTTCACCTCGCCGCGCGACCGGCGCACGCAGGATTACATCACCGGCCGTTTCGGCTGAACGGGATCACGTCATGACCGAACACACCGTCAAGGCATTCGATCAGGAGCTGCAGGACCTCGTCGGCAAGATCGCCGAGATGGGGCGGCTTGCGGAAAAGCAGATCGCCGGCGCGATCTCCGCGCTGTCGGCTCACGACACCGAGCTCGCCCGCCGCGTGATCGCCGCCGACGCGCGGCTCGACGTCATGCAGCGCGATGTCGAGGAGCTTGCGATTCTCACGCTTGCGCGCCGTCAACCGATGGCTGTCGATTTGCGCGAGATCGTCGGCGCGCTCCGGCTTGCCAATGCGCTCGAGCGCATCGGCGACTATGCGAAGAACATCGCCAAGCGCCTGCTGGCCAGCGAGCCGGACACGGCGCCGGCAGCGGCGGTGCAGAGCCTGAAAAACATGGCGGACCTGGTGCTGACCGCGTTGCGCAATGTGCTGGATGCGTTCGTGCGGCGCGACCTCTCGCTTGCGCTGTCGGTCTGGCGCGGCGACAAGGCGATCGATGCCGCCTACAGTTCGCTGTTCCGTGCGCTGCTCACGTACATGATGGAGGACTCGCGCAACATCCTGCCGTGCACGCACCTTCTGTTCTGCGCCAAGCACATCGAGCGCATCGGCGACCACGCAACCAATATCGCCGAAACCGTATACTACGTGGTGCAGGGTGTGCCCCTGATGGAAGAGCGTCCCCGGGGCGAGGTGTTCGGGGCGGTTTAACTCCGCTCGCTATTCCTTGTTTCCAAGCTTGTCGAGGCGCTTCTGCATCTCCTCGAGCTGACGCCGAAGCTCGTCCATTTCGGCGCCGCCGCCGCCCTGCGGCCTGTCCGGCGGCTTGCCGGGATTTTGCGCGAAGGGCGTGAACATGGCGAAGGCCTTTTCGAACATCTCCATGTTCCGCCGCACCTGCTCCTCGAGCGGCCCGAATCCGCTGACGCCGAAGGCCTGCGCCATCTGCTCGCGGATCTTGCCCTGCTCGCGCGTGAACGACTCGATCGAAGCCTCGAGGAAACGCGGCACCATCACCTGCATGCTGTCGCCGTAGAAGCGGATGAGCTGCCGCAGGAAGGTGATCGGCAGCAGGCTCTGGCCCTGCTTGTTCTCCTGCTCGAAGATGATCTGCGCAAGCACGGAGCGGGTGATGTCCTCGCCGGTCTTGGCGTCGTAGACCACGAAATCTTGGCCGCTCTTGACCATCGCGGCGAGGTCTTCGAGCGTGACGTAGGTGCTGGTGCCGGTGTTGTAGAGCCGCCGGTTGGCGTATTTCTTGATCGTGACCGGCTCTTCTGCGTCTGCCATCTGGACCGCTATTCCCCCTTGCCCTTCCCGGCAGCATAACCATTTTCCAATAGGACGGGCCACCGTTTTGTGGCGGCGCGGCACGCCTTGGCCGATTCCGCCGGGACCGTCGGAAACGTCACGAAAGTGCCGATTCCCGCCTGTAACTTGCGTTTTGCCGTCATTGACACGGGTCCGCCCGCTATCGAGGATGCGGCAGCGCCAAATGACCACGGCGATCGCCCGTGACCGCAACAGGAGTTTCCGATGAAAGATGATGTCGTCATTGTCAGCGCGGCCCGTACGCCGGTCGGCTCATTCAACGGGGCGTTTGCGAACGTGCCTGCGCACGATCTCGGCAAGACGGCAATCCAGGCAGCGCTCACGCGCGCCGGCGTCGAGGGCGCGCGCGTCTCCGAAGTCATCATGGGCCAGATCCTGACCGCGGGCCAGGGACAGAATCCGGCGCGGCAGGCCTCGATCGCGGCCGGCATTCCGGTCGAGACGCCGGCCTGGGGCGTCAACCAGCTCTGCGGCTCCGGCCTGCGCGCGGTCGCGCTCGGCTATCAGGCGATCGTCAACGGCGATTCCGACATCGTCGTATCCGGCGGCCAGGAGTCGATGAGCATGGCGCCGCACTGCCAGCATCTGCGCGCGGGCGTGAAGATGGGCGCATTCGAGATGATCGACACCATGATCAAGGACGGCCTGTGGGACGCGTTCAACGGCTATCACATGGGCAACACCGCCGAGAACGTCGCCAAGCAGTGGCAGATCACGCGGCAGATGCAGGACGAATTCGCGGTGAAGTCGCAGAACAAGGCCGAGGCCGCCATGAAGGCGGGCAAGTTCAAGGACGAAATCGTGCCGGTGACGGTGAAGACGCGCAAAGGCGATATCGTCGTCGACACCGACGAATATCCGAAATCCGGCGTTACGCTCGAATCCATTTCCAAGCTGCGTCCGGCGTTCGACAAGGAAGGCACGGTGACGGCGGCGAGTGCCTCCGGCATCAATGACGGCGCCGCCGCGGTCGTGCTGATGAAGGCGTCGGAAGCGGCCAAGCTCGGCAAGACGCCGCTCGCGCGCATCGTCTCGTGGGCGCAGGCCGGCGTCGATCCGGCCATCATGGGGACGGGGCCGATCCCGGCTTCGCGCGCCGCCCTGAAGAAGGCCGGCTGGAAGCATGACGATCTCGACCTCGTCGAAGCCAACGAGGCGTTCGCCGCGCAGGCCTGCGCCGTCAACAAAGACCTCGGCTGGGACACCTCCAAGGTCAACGTCAACGGCGGCGCGATCGCGCTCGGTCATCCGATCGGCGCTTCCGGCGCGCGCGTGTTGGTGACGCTGCTGCACGAGATGCAGAAGCGCAATTCGAAGAAGGGCCTTGCCACGCTCTGCATCGGCGGCGGCATGGGAATTGCAATGTGCGTGGAGCGATAAGCCCGGCTGCATCGGCACAAACACTGTCATGCCCGGGCTTGACCCGGGCATCCATCTGAAAAATGCTTGATGAAAAGCTGGATCGCCGGGTCAAGCCCGGCGATGACGGCGGTGTTGTGGGAGGAGACGAAAATGGCTCGCGTTGCGTTGGTGACGGGCGGCACGCGCGGGATCGGCGCCGCCGTTTCGAAGGCGCTGAAAGCGGCCGGCTACAAGGTCGCCGCCAACTACGGCGGCAACGACGAGGCCGCGCAGAAATTCAAGGGCGAGACCGGCATTCCCGTCTACAAATGGGACGTTTCGTCGTTCGACGCCTGCTCCGAGGGCATCAAGAAGGTCGAAGCCGAGCTTGGGCCCATCGAAGTGCTGGTGAACAACGCAGGCGTCACGCGCGACGCCATGCTTCATCGCATGCAGCCCGAGCAGTGGAAGCAGGTGATCGACACCAATCTCGGCTCGCTGTTCAACATGTGCCGGCCGGTGATCGAGGGCATGCGGGCGCGCAGGTTCGGCCGCATCGTCAACATCTCGTCCATCAACGGCCAGAAAGGGCAGATGGGCCAGTCCAACTATTCGGCGGCCAAGGCCGGCGAGATCGGCTTCACGAGGGCGCTGGCGCAGGAGTCGGCGCGCGCCGGCATTACCGTCAACGTGATCGCGCCGGGCTACATCAACACCGAAATGGTGCAGGCGGTGCCGAAGGACGTGCTGGAAAAAAACATCCTGCCGCAGATCCCGATCGGGCGGCTGGGCGAGCCGCAGGAAATCGCGCGCTGCGTCGTGTTCCTTGCGTCCGACGAGGCCGGCCTGATCACCGGATCGACGCTCTCGGCCAACGGCGGGCAGTATTTCGCCTGATCATCTGCTGCGTGCGACGTCCATCGTCCCCCAAGAGGTAGGGTGGGCAAAGGCGCGGAACGCGCCGTGCCCACCGCACCATGGTTTGCGCCCCCGCCGCGTCTGTGGTGGGCTTCGCTTTCCGCCTTCGCGCTGACGCGCTTCGGCGGGCGAGGCGCTCAGCCCACCCTACTGCCCGGCGGCGCCCATCCCTTCGGCGCAAGCTCGAAGCCGGAAAATTCAAATCCGGGCGCGACCGTGCAGCCGCACAGCGTCCAGTCGCCCAGCGACCCGGCCGCCTGCCACGCATGCGCCGGCACGATCGCTTGCGGCCGTTCGCCCGCCGCGACATTTGCGCCAAGCCTGATCGTGCGCGTCGTGCTTGCGTCGTGAATGGACAAGGCGAGCGGGGCGCCGGCGTAGTAGTGCCAGGCTTCGGTTGCGTCGATGCGGTGCCAGTGCGAGCGCTCGCCGCGCGCGAGCAGGAAGAAAATCGCCGTCGAGGCCGCGCGGCCGCCGATCGTGTGCGGGTCGCGAAAGGTCTCGCGGAAGTGTCCGCCTTCCGGGTGCGGCTTGAGTTCGAGCAGGCGGATGATGTCGGGAGCGGTGAGGGCGGCCATGGCAATCACGTGAGTGTCCCGGGCGCAGGGCAGCGCGTAGCGGTGCGCTGCAGACCCGGCACCGTCAAATACCCCGATCTTGGGCGGCCCCGGATCAGCGGCGCATCAC
>DASSRW010000113.1:0-6252 GCA_035701545.1 Pseudolabrys sp. | reverse complement strand
TGTCTCAACGACAGCCCGGGTGGCATGGCCGTCATCCGCCATATCGCCGCCCGCGAGCTCGCCGGCTGGCTCCAGGGGCCGCCGGCGCAATCAACGTCTCGTTAACCATCAACGTTTTAATTTCGTTAATCAACCGCCGGCCGGAGGGCCGGCCGACGGCCTTGTTGTGTCCCGCCGTTTTCGCGCCTGCGCGGGGCGCATCCGCGTTGCGTTCGTTCCCGGTTTGCCGGCTTGCGCCGAGGAGGAATTCAACTGCTGCCGCGCCCATCCCGCCATCAATTCATCGCATGTGCCGGCATTTCGCTTGCGGCCTGCGGGATACTCGGGCGCGCGGAGGCCCTCGCTCAAACGCCTGAGCCGCCGTTCTTCGGTCCGTTTTCGCCGCCGAGCGAAACAGCCGATGGCACGAATCGTTCTCAATTTCAGAGATTCCAGCGGACGGGCCCGCGGACCTTCGGTCCGCCGACCTCGGCCTTCGTGCCGCCGGCGAATGGCGCCGGAGATACAGGTTTCGATTCGACCAACGCGCGCAGCACGCCTCCCGGAAACACGCCAAGCTCAAATGCCCGATCCAATATCTTCGCGATCGAGCCGCCCTTGCAGGCGCCTCCCAGCGCGTCGAACGAGCAACCCCCACCGTCGCTCGCCAATACCGCGAACGCCTCCTATGCGGCGGCCGGACAGCCCGGTCAGCCGCCGGTCGAGATCGGCCCCATCAGGAAGCCACCGAAAAAGCGCAAGCCCGGCGAGCCGGCCGATCCCTATGCGCCGCTTGGCGTGCGTGCCGGCTCATTCCTGCTTTATCCGGCCATCGAGCTGATCGGCGGCCACGATTCCAATCCAGGCCGCGTCGAAAACGGACGCGGGGCATGGCTCTACACGCTGGCGCCGGAACTGCTGGCCCATTCCGATTGGTCGCGGCATGAATTGAAAGCCGAGTTGCGCGGCAGCTACACGGGCTACTCTCCCGACGAGACGCCGACGCTCAGCCGCCCTTACTTCAATGGCCGTGTCGACGGCCGCATCGATGTCAGGCACGATACCAACATCAACCTCGGCACCCGCGTGCTGGTCTCGACCGACAATCCGGGAAGCCCGAATTTGCAGGCGGGCCTCGCGAAGCTGCCGGTCTATACGACCTTCGGCGGCAACGCCGGTCTGGCGCACCGCTTCAACCGATTTGAGCTTTCGGCGAAGCTCGATGCCGAGCGCACTGAGTATCAGCACTCCGTGCTCACCGATGGCACGATCGCCAGCAACAAGGACCGCGACTACGACCAGGTCGGCGGTACGCTGCGGGGAAGTTACGAGCTTTTGCCCGGCGTGAAGCCGTTTGTCGAAGCCGGCGCCGATACGCGCACGCACGATCTGGAAACGGATTTCTCCGGGTTCAGGCGCGACTCGAAAGGGCTTGTCGGCAGGGCAGGCTCCAGCTTCGAATTAACGCGGCAGCTCACGGGCGAAATCGCTCTCGGCTATCTGAGGCGCACGTATGACGATCCGCGTCTGCCCGATCTCGAAGGTTTCATCGGCCAGGGATCGTTGACGTGGGCTGCGACCGCGCTGACCTCGGTGAAAATGACAGCGGCTTCGACAGCGGGCGAATCCACTATTCCCGGCGTATCCGGCATCCTTTACCGCGATCTCGGCTTGCAGGTCGACCATGCGCTGCGTCGCTGGTTGATTTTCACAGCCAAGGCCGGATTTGGTTTCGACGAATATGTCGGCGACATCAGGCGCGACAAACGATTTTCGCTCGGCGCGGGGCTTACCTACAAGCTCAGCCGCGAAGTGCAGGTCAGAGGCGAAGTGCAGGAGAACTGGCTGCGCTCGAACGTTTCCGGCAACGACTACAACGCGACCATTTTCCTGCTGGGCATGCGCTTGCAGCGGTGAAGTTGCGCTACGGCTTGAGCATCTGCGCAAGCTCGGCGCGCAGAGCAGGGGCGATGTCCTTGCGCTCGAGCGCGTAGGCGATGTTGGCCGTCAGAAAGCCGATCTTCGAGCCGCAATCGAAGCTGCGGCCCTCGAATTTCAATCCATAGAACGGCTGCGTACGCGCAAGTTGCACCATCGCGTCGGTGAGCTGGATTTCGCCGCCCGCGCCGGCAGCCTGTTTCGACAGCACCGCGAAAATTTCCGGCTGCAAAATGTAGCGCCCCGTGATGGTCAGGTTGGAAGGCGCTTCGGCGGCTTTCGGCTTTTCGACCATCTGCGTGATAGTGAATGCCTTGCCTTTGCTCGGCCCCACGCCGACGACGCCGTACATGTGCACGCGATCGGCCGGCACCTCTTCCACCGCGATGATGTTGGCCTTGTCCTCGAGTTTTTCCGCGGCGTCGATCATCTGCGCGAGGCAGCCGCGCGGATTCTGCACCAGCACATCAGGCAGCAGCACCGCGAACGGCTCGTTACCGACCAGTTCACGCGCGCACCACACGGCATGGCCAAGCCCAAGCGGCGACTGCTGGCGCGTGAAGCTCGCGCTGCCGGCATCCGGCAGGTCGTCGGAAAGCAGGGCAAGATCGGCCTTCTTGCCGCGCTCGCTCAGCGTTACCTCGAGCTCGAACTGGCGATCGAAGTGGTCCTCGATCACGCTCTTCTGCCGGCCGGTGACAAAGATCAGGTGCTCGATGCCGGCCTGCCGCGCCTCGTCGACGACGTGCTGGATCAGGGGGCGGTCAACCACCGGCAGCATTTCCTTGGGCATGGCCTTGGTCGCAGGCAGAAAGCGGGTTCCGAGCCCGGCGACAGGAAAAACGGCTTTGCGGATACGACTCATGCGGGATTTTCTGCGGTTGGGCGCCCCAGCCCGGGTTTCCCAGCAGAAAGCACGGACGGGCCTGATGGTCCAGACGAACGTTCGCCATTAACACTGTCGAAACGTTCTCAGGGCACCCATAGCACACATCGCCTACGTTTCGGGGACGAGGGGTCGCGATGGCAGGGTCAGGCAGGATCGTCGGCTTGTTGATCGCCGCGTGGACAGCGGCGGGCGCCGGCATCGCGCTCGGCCAGGCACGCCACGCCTCCAACGAATTTCCGACCGGCACGATTTCGCCGCCGTCTGCGCCCATCCCACAGCCGGGATGGAGCGGCCTTTCCGGCACTTCGGGCGATCCGACCATGACGGCCGCGGCCATACGTGCAGCCGCCGCCGACTTTCCGAATTGCATCGCGCGGCTGTGGCCGGCGGCCGCCCGCCGCGGCATCTCCCGCCAGACGTTCCGCACCTATGCCGAGCGGCTCACGCCAGACCTGCGCATCATGGATCTGCTCGACGCGCAGCCCGAGTTCACCAAATCGTTCTGGGACTACCTCGACCTGCTGGTCACCGACGCGCGGATCGAGAAGGGGCGCGAGCTGCTGCAAAAATATGACCGCACGTTCGACGCTGTGGAGCGCACTTACGGTGTCGACCGCCACGTCATTGCGGCGATCTGGGGCATCGAAAGCAACTACGGCACGCTCGGCGGCGATCGGCCGGTCGTTCGCTCAACCGCGACGCTCGCCTGCGTCGGCCGGCGGCAGCGCTATTTCCGCGACGAGTTTCTGGCCGCGCTGGAAATTCTGCAACACGGCGACATCCGGCCGGACCGCCTCATCGGCTCATGGGCGGGCGCATTCGGACCCACGCAATTTATGCCAACGGCCTTCAAGCGCTACGCGGTCGATTTCGACCGTGATGGACGGCGCGATGTTGTCGATTCCATTCCGGACGTGATCGCCTCCACCGCCAACAACCTGAAGAAGGACGGTTGGATCAGCGGCGAGACCTGGGGATATGAGGTCGTGGTGCCGGCGACGTTCGATTTCAGGCTGGCGGGCCCGTCGCACACGATGGCGCTGCGCGATTGGCTGCGCGCCGGGATCGTGCGCCCGAACCATCGGCCGTTTCCGCGGCTGGACGATCGCGCCTACCTGCTGGTGCCCGCCGGCGTGCAGGGGCCCGGTTTCCTGATGCTGACCAATTTCCGCGTGATCATGAAATACAATCCGGCCGAGGCCTACGCGCTTGCAATCGGGCACCTTGCCGACCGGCTGCGCGGCGGCGGCCCATTCGTGCAGGACTGGCCCCGCTATGAGCGCGTGCTGTCGCGTGATGAACGGCTAGAATTGCAAGAATTGCTTGCCCGGCACGGCTACTCCATCGAGCCCGATGGCCGGCTCGGCGCGCGCACGCGGGCGGCGATCCGCGATTTTCAGGCGAGCGCCGGAGTCGTGCCCGACGGCTTTGCTTCAACAACGGTGCTCAAGCGCCTGCGCAACCAGTAGACTCCCGCGACCAAAAAAGCCGTGGATTCAGGGGCTTGCATGGCCGGTGCGGCACCTTCGAGTTGACATTTTTGTCGGGCTAGTGGCCCCATGGTGCGGACCCGATCGGGCAAACCGGCGTTGAGACAGGCTGTCGACATGCTGCTTGTGCAATGAGGACGAAGCGCAAATTTGCAGGCGTGACCATCGGCGTGGCGCTGCTCGCCGCGCTCGAACTCGTTTGCGTTGTCGTTTTCGACGTTGCATCGACAACGGCTGCGAACGCGCAGCGCTACTACTACGATGACCGCTACCCCAGCCGGCCGCGCCCGCGTTCGAGCGGCGGCTTTTTCGAGCGCCTGTTTTCGCCGTTCGAGCCGGGCCCGCGCTACGAACGGCAACAGCCCCCGCCTGTGTCAGCGCCTCCCGCGCCGGCCGATTATTCGCACGCACCGCCGCCCAAAAAAGTCGAAACGACGCCGACGACAAAAGTCTTGGTGCTTGGCGACGCCATGGCCGATTGGCTGGCTTACGGACTCGAGACCGCCTTCGCCGATATGCCACAGATCGGCATTGTGCGGAAAAACCGCGCGCGCTCGGGCCTGATCCGCTACGAGCCGCGCAGCGATCTCGATTGGCCGCATGTCGCGCGCGACATCCTCTCGGCGGAAAATCCGAATTACATCGTGGTGATGCTGGGCGTCAGCGACCGGCAGGCCATTCGCGAGACCGATGCCGAGCGTGAGGCGGAGCAGCAGGAGGCCGACAAGGAGCAAAACACCGGCGATCAGCAGGCCGCTACTCCCGAACCGGCGCGCAAGCCGGCAAAAGGCGTGGTCGAATTCCGCTCGGAGCGCTGGGAGAAAATCTATATCAAGCGCATTGATGACATGATCGCAGCGGTCAAAAGCAAGGGCGTGCCCGTTTTCTGGGTCGGCTTGCCGGCAATCCGCGGAACGAAATCGACAGCCGACACCGTTTATCTCAACGATCTTTATCGCGCGCGTGCAGAGCGGGCCGGCGTGACTTACGTCGACGTCTGGGATGGCTTTGTCGACGACGCCGGCAAGTTCGCACTGCACGGCCCGGACTATGAGGGGCAGACGCGGCGCTTGCGTTCCTATGACGGCGTTTATTTCACGACCTACGGCGCCATCAAGCTCGCGCACTACGTTGCGCGCGACCTGCAACGCGCGATGAACAACCGGGCGATACCGGTCGCACTGCCGTCCGGCGGGTCGGTCGCGCCACATGCGCCCCACGCTCGCCCGCTAGCCGGCCCCGTTGTGCCGCTTACAGCGGCGACCGGTAATTCGGACGAACTGGTGGGGGCGGAAAGCCGGCCGGGCAACGATCCGGCAGCCTCGCGGGTGCTGGTCAAAGGCGAGCCGCTGCCGGCGGCGCCAGGACGCGCAGATGATTTTGCCTGGCCGCGTGGAGGCGAGACGAATTCAAAGAAGGATTCGGGCACCGCTCCTGCTGCCACGATCCCGGCGCAAAAGCCGAGGGCAGGCACGGCCCCCGTGGTTAAACCGCCCCTGCACAGCGACAACGCTGCCAAGAGCGAGTCCCCGTCCTCGCCCAAACCCGCCGCGGCAAAGCCTGAACCGGCGCGCTTACCAACCGCTGCGAAATCGAGGAACGAAACAGCGGCACATTCCGTCCCGCAATCGGAGAAGAAAAGCTCGCACCAGCCGAAAGCCGCGCCGAATGCGCATGAAAAGCCGCAGAGGACGGCGCGTGAGAGCAAGTCGAGGCAGGCACCGCCGCGTGACGACGTGCCGCGTCCGCCGGCGCCGATCGGCGGCGGAGGTGGCGGAAGCAACAGCGGCGGCGGCGGCTTGTTCGGAATTTTCCGCTGATCAAGGGACAGCGGGTCGCCGAGCCCTGACAATAACAGGTAGCTCAGCGCGGCAGGGTCGTCGTTCCCATCAGGAACTTGTCGATCGCGTGCGCGCATTGGCGGCCCTCGCGGATCGCCCAGACCACAAGCGACTG
>DASSRW010000112.1:0-51585 GCA_035701545.1 Pseudolabrys sp. | reverse complement strand
GGTTGCGACGGCGTGATGACGCCGCACGCCACGATCTTCGCGCGCAACGGCAAGACAGGGCCGGCCTCGAAATCGCGGCTTGCGATCGGCACGTCAATGAGCGCGGAATTGCTGCCCGAAGATATCGGACGGCCGGCGATGGTCGAAAAGGTCGCCGCCGCCGTGAAGGAAGCCATGCGCGACGCCGGGATCGAGGATCCGAGGGACGTGCATTACGTGCAGACCAAGACGCCGCTGCTCACCATCGACTCGGTGCGCGACGCGGAATCGCGCGGGCACCATGTTGCCTGCGAAGTGCATGATTCCATGGGCGTCTCAAACGGCACCACCGCGCTCGGCATTGCCGTTGCGCTCGGCGAGATCAAGATGCCGAAGGCCGAAGAAATCTGCCGCAATCTTGACCTTTATTCATCGGTCGCTTCGTGTTCGTCGGGCGTCGAGCTTACGCAGGCGCAGATCGTCCTGCTCGGCAACAAGCCGGGGGCCGGCGGCCGCTACCGCATCGGCCATTCGGTCATGAAGGACGCCCTCGATATCGACGGCATTTACGACGCCATCCGCAACGCCGGCCTGAGCCTGCCGGACCGCCCGCGCGCCGGCGACCTGAACGGCAAGGTCGTCAACTGCTTCATGAAGTGCGAGGCCGATCGGCGCGGCACGCTGCGGGGACGCCGGCAGATCATGCTCGATGACTCCGACGTCCACCATCATCGGCATTCCAAGGCGGCGGTGAGCGGAGTGGCGGCAACCGCCATCGGCGACCCGGCCGTGTTCGTCTCCGTTGACGCCATGCATCAGGGGCCGCAGGGCGGCGGCCCCGTCGTGGCGATCATCGATGCCGGCGAATAAGCATTGGAATTCGTGGCTATGACCGACGATGAACTTTGGCGAAGGTCAACTTGCGAGCTCGCGTCGCTCATCCGCGAGCGAAAAATAAGCCCACGGGAGCTCCTCGACTCGCAGCTCTCGGCCATTGGGCGCTTCAATCCGAAACTCAACGCAATCGTCACGCTGGCGGCGGATCAGGCGCGAGAAGCCGCCATCCGGGCGGAACAGGCTGTCATGCGCGGAGCAACACTGGGCGCGCTGCATGGCATCCCGATCGGCGTCAAGGACGTGACGCCGACCGCGGGAATCCGCACCACTTACGGCTCGCCCCTGTTCAAGGACAACGTTCCGGCCGAGGACGCCGAAGTCGTCAGCCGGCTCAAGGCAGCCGGCGCCATTGTGCTTGCCAAAACCAACACGCCGGAATTTGCCGCCGGCGCCAACACCGTCAATCCTGTGTTCGGCGCCACGCGCAATCCCTGGAATACGGCGCTGAGCCCGGCCGGCTCTTCGGGCGGCTCGGCGGCGGCGGTCGCAAGCGGCATGCTGCCGATCGCGCAGGGCACCGATTTCGGCTGCTCCATCCGAATTCCCGCCGCGTTCTGCGGCATCGTCGGCATCCGCCCGACGCCGGGGCTGACGCCGAATTATCCGATGCGGCTCGGCTGGGACCCGGGCCAGGTGCACGGCCCCCTCGCCCGCAACGCGGAGGACGCCGCGCTTTTTCTTGACGCAATCATCGGGTTCACGCGCCGCTCGCCCATTTCGGTAGCCCCGCCCTGGAGCAGCAGCCACGACCTGGTGTCAAAGACCCGCGAGGCCAAGGGCCTGCGCATCGCATTCGCGCGCGACATCGCGGGCATCGGTGTCGACACCGAGATCGAAACCATTTGCCGCCGGGCTGCCGAGGGCCTGCGTGCGCACGGGGCGGCCGTCGAGGAGATCGCGTTCGATCTTTCGGCAGGACGCGATCCGTACAAGACCTGGCGCGGCGTCTGGATGGTCGGCCAGCAGTTTCGCAACCTGCCAAGGCTTGAGGAGTTCGGTGAAAACCTCAGGGGCAATGTCAAATCCGGCCTGACGATCAGCACAAAAGATATCGCCGCCGCCGAGGAAGTGCGCATTGCGCTGTTTCAGAAAATGGCGGAATTGTTTGACCGGTACGATGTATTGATGACACCCGCGGCGCCGGTGAAGCCCTATCCCGTTGAGATCAACTTCCCGCGGGAGATCAATGGCCGGCAGTTCGACAACTATATCGACTGGATAGCGCCTGCTTTTCTCATCACGCTGCTCAGCTTGCCGGCCGCGAGCGTTCCGGCGGGGCTAACGGCGGACAATTTGCCCGCGGGCTTGCAGATCATCGGACCGCGTTTCGACGAACCGCGGCTCTTGGGTCTGGCCAAGCTGGTCGCGTCGGCGAACCCGATCGGCTGGCCGCCGATCTCGCGCTAAAGCGGGATGGTCTTAAGTTGATTCGGAGTGGTGCAGCGAGTCTAGGTCACCTCCCCTTGGAAAGGGGAGGTCGGCGAGCAAAGCGAGCCGGGTGGGGATCAATTGCGCGGCCCATCTGATCCCCGCCCCAACCCTCCCCTTTTCAAGGGGAGGGGGCGCGCTGTCGCTGCGGCAACTAATTCGACTTAATATCATCGCGCCTTAGCCGCGCAGATAGCGGTACGCCGAGCGGACATTGAACGGCATCCATTCCTTGTAGCGCGGCATCGCCGCGTAATCGGCAAGCGCGATCTCATTGACCGCGGCGTCTTCCGAAAGTCCGGTGCTCACCGCTTGCTGCACGGCGGTCCGAATGGCAGCCAGCAGAGCGCGGAAAGCCGCCACTTCTTTCAAGGAGGCCGGCTCGCCGTGGCCGGGCACGACGGTTCCAACGTCCATCTTCAGCACGCGATCGAGCGCGGCGATCCAGCCGTCGAGGTCGCAGTCGCCGAACCACGGAAAGCGGCCGTTGAAGAACAAATCGCCGAGAAAGGCGATGCCGCTCTTGCGCAGATAGATGACAAGATCGCCATCGCAATGCGCGGGGCCCCAATATTCGATGTGCAAGGTGTCGTCGCCCGGAAGCCTGAACATCATCCGGTCGGCGAACGATTCCGAGGGCGGCAAGACGGGAATCGGCGCTTCGTTGCCGATACGGCCGAGAAACCACCCCCGCTCATGCTCCGGCACCAGCTGCGTGAAATTGCTGCCGAAGAACAGCCGCGCCTTCGACAGCGAGTCGCCGACGATTTTTTCTTCCGACGATGAACCGATCTCGCGTTCAAGGGCGCGCAAACTCTTCTCATGCGCCAGGATGGCCGCATCGGCGAAGGCGACGTTTCCCGCGACGTGGTCGAGATGATAATGGGTGTTCACCAGCGTGCGGATCGGCTGCGCAAGCGACGTTTTCAACGCATTGCGGAATTTTTCGCCGAGCGAGCGGTTTTGCTGTGCATCAACAACGACCAATCCGTTCGGCGTCTCGATTGCGCCGGCATTCGAGTCGCCGCCCGCGCCGATCCAGGCGTACACGCCGGCGCCGATCTGCCTGAGTTGCGCTCCATTCATCGGACGGGTTGGCCGCGTCGAAAGCTATTTCGGAATGACCGCGATCGCACTGATCTCGATCAGAAATTCCGGCGAGGTCATCTTGCTCACCTCGACCATGGTCGACGCCGGCAGCGGCGGCTTGAAGTACTGCTTGCGCACCTCGTGGATCGCCGGGAAGTGCTCCATATTGCGGATATAGACGTCCACGCGGCAGACATGATCCAGCGTCCCGCCGGCGCCCTCCACCGCCGCCTTGATGTTCTCGCAAACTTGTCTGGTCTGCGCCGTGATGTCGCCGACCCCCGCGATCGTTCCATCCGGGCGCCGGGCCGTCATGCCGGAAATGAACACCAGCCGTCCTTCCGCCTCGACCACGGTGGCCTGGGAAAAGACGCCGCTCGGCTTGCGGATTTTGTCGGTCGTAATTTCGCTTTTGGACATGTTGCTTCCTTGTGATCTGACGGCACGGGCCGGTCACGTTCTATGATACAGATGGACAGGACGATCCGCGCGTAAATCGCGGCTTCTTCTCATCACGGTCTTTCTTTCGACCAAGGCGCCTTCCATGAAGTGAATCCTGTTCGGCGGTCTCTTGATTTTGGGAGCATCGAGCCCGAGAGCCGCGACGGCGGTATCGACCATCTGGGAAATGGGCTGGCGAACGGTGGTCAAGCCGTAGGAGGCCCAGCCGGCGACAGGGATGTCGTCATAGCCGATGACCGAAATATCCTCCGGGACGCGCAGATTGGCCGCGCGGATCGCGTCGATCCCGCCGATGGCCATCACGTCGCTTGCAAAAAAAATGCTGTCGGGAGGCTGGCGGCGCTGCACGAGCCGGCACGCCGCCTCATAACCTGCGGCATGGCTGAACTCCCCGCCAATCTCGTGCGCATGCAGCGAAACGCCGAGCTCATCCAGGCGCCGGAAAAATCCCTGGGCGCGGTCGCGGTTGGTCGTAACGTCTGCCTCGGCGGCAACGAATGCAGGCCGCACGTGCCCCGTCCCCCACAGATGAGTTGCGACCATGCGGCCGCCGGCGACGTTGTCGCAGCAGACCGCGGGGACCCGCGCGCCCGGGACGTAGCGGTTGAACAGCACGACCGGGCTTCCCTGGGCCGCGCAGGAAGCAGCCATACGGGACGACACCGTCGCCGAGGCAATGAGGATCGCGTCAACCCTGTATTGGAGCAGCGCGGGCAAAACGTCGTCGATGTGCTGGCCGGGCGGGACCAGGAACAAAAGCAGCTGGCGCCCGCTTGACTGGATTCGTTGCGCCAGCTGCTCGAGCACCTGCGGATGAAACGGATCCGTCAGATTCGCCATGACGACCGCCACGATGTTGGTGCGGCGCGTGATGAGGCTGCGTGCGATGATGTTCGGCTGATAGCCGAGCGAATTGGCCGCCTTCATCACCCGCGTCCTCGTTTCCGGATGAATGCTTGCGGCGTCGGTGAAGGCGCGGGAAATGGTCGATTGCGAGAGCCGAAGCTTCTTGGCCAATTGCAGCGCCGTGATCCCGCCAATGATGCGCTTGCGCTTGTTGCGCTTGGCGCGCTTGTTGCGCTTGTTGCGCTTGTTGCGCTTGTTGCGTTTGTTGCGTTTGGTTTTCATTGACGCGAAAACTGAACACGACGATTAAGGTGTGATCGGAAGCCGGCACCGGATCCGACCGGCACCCTTTTATCGCCTATTTGCGGGAAGCGCCATGCCGGCCGTCATTGCATACGCATGCAAACCGTGCTGACCTGTCGCCCAGGCCGGTACTTGGAGCGGCATAAATGCAGGATCTCGCGGGAAAGGTCGCAATCGTCACGGGAGCCTCGCGCGGGATCGGTCACGCCATTGCTCGGCGGCTCTATGCCCGCGGTGCGCAGGTCGTACTGACCTATTTGCCTGGAGACGGCGAGGCCCAGGACGTCATGCAGCGGATGGAGGCAACGCGCGATCGCGCATTCGCGCGCGCCGGCGATCTGCGGAGCAATGCGTTCATCAAGCAACTGTTCGACGAGACCGCCCGCCGCTGGGGGCCGCCCGACATCGTCGTCGCCAACGCTGGCGTCAATCTGAACAAGTTGGTCGCAGACGCCACGGAAGAGGATTTCGACCATATCTTTTCGCTGAACGCGCGGGCGACCTTCTTTGTTTTCCGGGAGGCCGCGCGGCGCATTCAGGATGGCGGCCGCATCATCGGGATCTCGAGCAACATGACCTTGCAAGGGCGGCCTGGCGCTGCGCTCTACGCGGCCAGCAAAGCCGCGGTCGAACAATTCGTCAGAATGCTCGCCAAGGAGATGGGTGCGCGGAACGTTACGGTGAATGCGGTTGCGCCGGGCCCGACCGACACCTCGATGGTGTCGCAGCTTTCCCGGGACACGGCGCCAAACACGACACCCCTTGGCCGTCTCGGCCGGCCCGACGAAATTGCGGATGCCGTTGCATTTCTGGCATCGGAACAAGGCCGCTGGATTACCGGTCAAATCATCGGCGTGAACGGCGGTATCATCTGAAAGACCGGATGTGGACTCGCGGCAACAGCGTTGCCGGCGGGTCAACGTGGCCGTGTATTCGCCGCGGGCATGAACTTGCGCTCGCATTGCGAGCGGCACGAGAAACGGGAGCAAAACCGCATCGCCGAGCGGAAATGTCAATCGCACAGACGGCCCGCCAAAAATTGCATACGCATGCAAAATTCCTTGCTGCGGTGCCGGTTGCGTGATGTACTAAACGCCGTGGACCCTAGAGGGGGATAGCAATGTCCGCCGATCAGTTGGTTCAGGGCCTCATCGGCGGCTTGGCGATCGGGTGCATCTACAGCCTGATCGCGCTCGGCATTACCATCATCATTCGCGCGACCGAAATCCTGCACTTCGCCCAAGGCGAACTCATGATGATCGGCGCCATGGCCGGGCTTTCCGCGCTGTGGATGGTCGATCTGCCGTTCGTTTTCGTTCTGATCGTCGGAATGATCGGGGGTGGCCTGGCTGCCGTGCTGATCGAGCTCTCGATTTACCGCACGCTGCGCACCTTGCGCGTTCCGCTCATCAACATCGTGATTGCGACACTCGGCGTGTCAATCATCCTGCAAAACGTCGCGCGGCTCGTCTGGGGATCGGAGCCGTTGCGCTATCCGCCGCTGTTTCGCTCCCGCGGCATCGACATCGGCGGGTTTGCGGTCTCGCCGCAACTTATCTGGATCGTGGTGCTCGGCTTCTCGATGATGGCGCTGCTGCAACTTTTTTTCCGTTACACGCGGCTGGGCATCGCGATGCAAGCGGCAGCCCAGGACCCTGAAGCCGCGCGGCTCATGGGCATCAGCGTCAAGCGAACCACGACCTATACATTCGTGGTAGCTGGCGTCATGGCGGGCGCAGCCGGCGTGCTCCTCGGTTCGTTGTTTTTCGCGTCGTTCAACATGGGTTTCGTGACAGGCATCAAGGCGTTTGTCGCCGCAACCCTTGGCGGCCTTGGCAGCCTGACCGGGGCGATGCTCGGCGGATTGGCATTCGGCCTGATCGAAACGTTTTCCGGCGTGCTGATTTCGACGGCGTACAAGGACGCGGTGGGCATGGTGGTGCTGATCGCAATCCTGCTGCTCGCGCCGTCCGGAATTTTCATCCGCGCCGGGCGAAGAATTTGAGCCGGGTTCATGCAGTCCACCGCAGTCAGACTTCTGATCCTGGCGGCTTTTGCGGTGGCCCCGCTTGTGCAGACCAACACGTACTGGCAGCACGTCTTCGGCGTCGCGCTGATCGGCGCCATCCTCGCGCTCGGGCTGCAATTGCTGGTCGGCATGGCGGGACTGTTGTCGCTTGGCCAGGCCGCGTTTTACGGCATCGGCGCCTACGTTTCCGCCGTTCTGACGATGCGCTTCGGCGTGCCTTTCATGCTGGCGTTTCTGCTGGCAGGCGCGATCACCGCGGTAACCAGCTTGCTGCTGGTGCCGATCGTGAAGCTACCCAGCTCCAGTCTTGCGGTGGCGACGCTCGGGTTCAACATCATCGTCTATCTCGTCCTGCTGAACGAAGATTGGGCAACCGGCGGCAGCTACGGGCTGCTGAATGTCCCCCTGCCACGCGTTTTCGGCTACCAGCTGACCACCGAGCGCGATCTTTATTTCCTGTGTCTGGCCGTCCTGGTCCTGGTCTATCTCGCTCTCGACCGGCTCGTCCATTCCCGCTTCGGGCGCGCGTTGAAGGCGATCTCGCAGGACGAGGACGCCGCCCGTGCATGCGGCATCTCCATCGTCCGCTACAAGAGCAAATGCTTCCTGGTGGCGGCGTTCACGGCGGGACTCGCAGGATCGCTCTACGCGCACCACGCCCGGTATCTCAATCCCAACGACTTCACGTTCAACAAATCCATCGAGATCCTGATCATGGTCGTGGTCGGCGGGCTCGGCAGCCTGCCCGGCGCCGTGATCGGCGCGATCGTGATCGTGCTGATGCCCGAATTCCTGCGCTCCTCGGGAGAGCTGCGCCTCATCCTGTTTGGTTTGCTCGTGGTCGTACTGATGGGGATCAGCCGCGGCGGCATTGCCGGCCTCGGCCCGGGGCTGATGCGCCTCGTTGCGCGCCTCCGCCCACCGCCCGCCGCGAAATCGGCCGAGCCAGGAGAGCTCAAGCTATGACCGCTCTCTTGCGCACGGACCAATTGAGCTGCCGGTTCGGCGGACTGATCGCGGTCGGAAACGTGGATCTCTCGGTCGAGGCCGGAGCCGTGCATGGCCTCATCGGCCCAAACGGAGCCGGCAAGACCACATTTCTCAATCTCATTTCCGGGCACATCCGGCCAACGAGCGGCGCGATTTTCTTCGACGGCGCGACGTTGGGATCGAAGCCGCCGGAGCTGCGCGCCGCCGCCGGAATCCGCCGCACGTTCCAAAACCTTCGGCTCTTCCGTGAAATGACCGCGGTCGAAAACGTCATGGTCGGCTTGCACGCCAACACGCGCAGCGATGTCTTCCCGTCGTTGCTCCGCACCAGCGCGCAACGCGCGGAGGAAAGAGAAATTGCCGAACGCGCCCGCGAGGCGCTCGATTTTGTTGGATTGCTGCCTGTAGCCAACACGGTCGCTGGCAGCCTCCCCTATGGTCACCAGCGATTGCTCGAAATCGCGCGCGCCTTCGTCGCCAAACCGAAATTGATCCTGGCGGATGAACCTGCCGCCGGGCTCAACGGAGCGGAGGCGAGCCAGCTCGTCGGGCTCATCCGGCGCATGCAGGCGGCCGGCGTCACCGTGATGCTGGTCGAGCACCATATGGAAGTCGTGATGCGCGCCTGCGACCGCATCACCGTGCTGAACTACGGACGAAAACTGGCGGACGGAAGTCCGGCCGACATCCGCGATCATTCCGGGGTGATCGAAGCCTATCTCGGCACCAAGACCGTTTATGCGCGATCGGCTCGCCGCGGCACTGCGGAGGCACGCCATGCTCCGCATTGAGAACCTGCACGTGGACTACGCGCAAATCCCGGCGCTGCGCGGAATCAATATCGATGTCCAAAGGGGTGAGATCGTCGCCCTGATCGGTGCGAACGGCGCGGGCAAATCCACGACACTGAAGGCGATTTCCGGCCTGATTCGGCCAACGAGCGGCACAATCGAATTCAACGACCAACCGATAGCGGGCCTTGCGGCGGAGCAACTCGTCGACCTCGGCATCATCCATGTACCGGAAGGGCGGCGGATATTTCCGCGCCTGACGGTCGAGGAAAACCTGAAGGTCGGCGCCTATGCCGCGCGGGCGCGCGCCGGCGAAAAAGCCACCGCCGAACGCGTCTACGAACTGTTCCCCCGCCTTGCCGAGCGGCGCAAGCAGGCGGGCGCCTCGCTCAGCGGCGGCGAGCAGCAGATGCTGGCGTTCGGCCGCGCGATGATGGCGCGGCCCGTCCTTCTGCTGCTCGACGAGCCTTCGCTCGGGCTCGCCCCCATTCTGGTGGAGGAAGTGGCGCGGGCGATCGACCGCTTTCACCAGGAGGGCGTCACCGTCCTGCTTGTCGAGCAGAATGCCGAGCTTGCACTCAGTCTGGCGACGCGCGGCTTCGTCATTGAAACCGGCCGCATCGTGCTGACCGATACCGGCCCCAATCTCCTCAACAATCCCAAAGTCTGGGCGAGCTATCTCGGTCAGGAAGATTGGGAGATCACGGCCGGCGACGAGCGCCGCGCCTCCACCACTGCGAAGTAAACCTGGAGCAATCAACAACCAACGGGAGGACAGACATGACTGGACTGAAACGCCACCTGTTCCGTGCTGGACTACTCGCCTCCGCGCTGATGCTGGGATCGGCCTTCGCTGCATCAGCCGATACGATCAAGATCGGTGTGTTCGGGCCGTTCTCCGGCGACGCGGCCGCTACGGGCGCGGCGGAAAAGGAAGCCGTGGCCCTTGCCATCAAGGAAAAGAACGCAGCCGGCGGAATCCGCGGAAAGCAGATCGAGGCGGTCTATGCCGACGATGCCGGCAAGCCGGAGGAAGCCGTCAACGTGGCCAAGCGCCTGACCGCGCGCGACAACGTGGTGATCATGATCGGCAGCATCAGCAGCCCGGCAAGCCTTGCCGCCTCGCAGATCGCCGCGCAATCAAAAACCGCGCAGATCGTGGTGTCCGGCACCGCCCAGAAGATCACGACCATGGGCAACAAGTGGGTTTTCCGCTCGCCCGTCCCGGACACCAAGCTCGCCGGCGATCTCGCCGGCTTCATCCATGAGAAGTTCCCGAACGTCAAGAAAGTCGCCTTCCTTTACGTGAACGACGATTTCGGGCGCGGCGGATTTGAGAAGTTCAAGGAAGGCGGGAAGAAATACGGCATCGAAATTGTGGACGAAGAGCGCTACGCGCGCGGCGACATCGACTTCACTGCGCAGCTCGGACGCATCAAGGCAAGCCCTGCGCAAGCGCTGGTCGAGTGGTCGCGCTATGCCGAAGGCGCCCTCGTCGCCAAGCAGTTCGTGCAGATGAACATGAAGATGCCGCGCTTCGGCTGCGACGGCGTGGCCATCCCGAAGTACATCGAGCTCGGCGGCGACGCCGTGAACGGCGTCTTCTATATGACCCACTACAGCAGCGCCACTGCGGCGAATATTCCCGCCGCGCAGACCTTCATCGCAAAATTCAAGAAGGCCTACGGCAAGGTGCCGAACGCCTACCACTCCGAAGCCTATGACGCGATCACGATGGCACTCATCGCCATCGAGAAGGCCGGCAGCGAGGACCGCGGCAAGATCCGCGACGCCTTGAGCAAAGTGAGCTTCGACAGCACGCGCGGACCCTTCAAGTTCGACGACAAGGGCGACCCGACGCTGGTGACGCACGTCGTGAAGATCGTCAACGGTCAGGAAACCAACGGCCGCGACATCCCGGTCCAGAAGTAGCGCAACGTCACGCCAATCAACTGCACGCACGTCACGCAACGTGCGTGCAGTCAGCACCAGTCACAAAGAGGATTGCAATGGGTATCAAGGTCATCAAATCCGACGTTCCGCAGCCGCTCGCGAACTACGCCGAAGCCTCGCAAGCAAACGATCTCATATTTGCGGCCGGACAACTCGCGAGCGATTTCAAGACCGGCGTCCCGCCGGAAGCGCGCAAGCACCCGAATTTTCCGTTCTATGGCTCCGATATCAAGCTGCAGGCGGACTACGTCCTGAAAAACCTTGCCAGGACGTTCAAGGCTGCCGGCACGTCGCTGGACAACGTCATCAAGGCGCAAGTCTTCCTGATGGACCTCAACGATTTCGCCGCCTTCGACGAGGTCTGGCGCGAACACTTCAAATCACCGCCCCCGCGAACGACCATCGGCACCACGGGGCTTCTGGTCAAGGACACGCTGGTCGAGATCGATTTGATCGCGACGATGCCCGGCAAATCCGGCACTGTCATCAAATCGGGCGCGCCGAAGCCGCTGGCCAATTACGCCGAGGCAATTCGGGTCGGCGACCTTGTTTTTGCCGCCGGGCAGCTCGCCAGCGACTTCAAGACCGGCGTGCCGGCAAACGCCAAGCGCGGCGAGAATTTCCCCTACTACGGATCCGACATTCAGCTTCAGACCGAATATATCCTGGGAAATCTGAAACAAACCTTCGAAGCTGCCGGAAGCTCGCTTGATCATGTCGTGAAAGCGCAAGTCTTCATGACCAACCTCAACGACTTCCCCGGCTTCGACCATATCTGGAAGAAATACTTCAAGGTGCCGCCGCCACGAACGACGGTCGGAACGACCGGACTGCTGGTAAAGGATACGCTCGTCGAGATCGACCTGATCGGCTACGTCCCGCGCGCAGGCCTCAAGCACGAGGTGATCAAGTCCGGCGCGCCGCGCCCCATCGCCAACTATTCGGAAGCCTTCACGCTCGGAAACTTCGTCTTCGCGGCCGGCCAGATCGCCAGCGACTACAAAACGGGCGTGCCGGCGGAGGCCCGCAGGCATCCGAATTTCCCGTTCTATGGATCGGATATCAAGTTGCAGGCCGCCTACATTCTGAACAACCTGAAACAGACGTTTGAGGCGGCTGGCAGCTCTATCGACAACGTCGTCAAGGCGCAGGTTTTCCTGACGGACCTGAAAAATTTCGCCGCTTTCGACGAGGTGTGGAAGGAGTTCTTCAAGGTCCCGCCCCCGCGCACGACGGTCGGAACGACCGGGCTGCTGGTGAAGGATGCCCTGGTCGAGATCGACCTGATCGCGACGCGCTGACGCGAAAAACAAGCCGCTCCATCAGGAGCGGCTTGCTCGCATCGACCTTTCGTTCGCCGTTGAAGGGCCGGTGGTCACCGGCCGGATCGCACGGCCCTCACGCAAAAAGGGCCGCGCGAAGGCTTCAGCGTTCAGGGAATAATCGCCGCGAGGTCGCGAACGCTCGCGGTCGCCACGATGTTCTCCAGCGCGAGCGCTTTTCCGTAGCGCCGCTCAAACTCCAGGCACACGCTCATGTGCCCCATTGAATCCCAGGCCGGAGTGTTCTCGATCGAAGATTCAGGTCCGATATCATCTGCGGGAACGTCGAGCGCTTTTACGACAATTTCGATTGCCGCCTGCAACTTGCTATCCTGCATCGATTGGCTTTTCGTAAGTAATGCTTCCATTCGGATGTCTCTCTACCAGTTTGAATCCATGGTCTTCATAAAACGAGGCGACAATCTCGTTTTTCCGTGTGGGGATGTATTCCCCTACAATTCTGTTGAACCCGCGGCCGCGGCAAAGCTGAATCGCCTTGTCGAGCAGCTGATCCTCGACCTTGCGGCCGATCACGCGGCAACTCGCCAGAAACGTGTCGATCTGCCCCTGGCCCAGATCGACAATGGCAAGCCCGACGGAGCCTTCATCGCCGAACCTGTCGCGATAATCCAGCATCAGCACGGCGTGCTCGTTGCTTTCGACAAAACGGGCAAGATCGGCCACCGTGTAACGTCGTGTCGTGAGATTGAACTGATTGGTCTTTTGCGTCATCTGCGCGGCGCGCACCAGGTCGTTGCCTGAATTGACGCGGATGTTGCACTCGATGCCGAGCTCCGCCAGATATCCGTCGAGGTCGAAGCTCTGCGCCAGCTTCTTGCGCGCCGCGTTTGCGCGGTATTGCTCCGTCTTCGCGCTGTCCTCGGCGGTAATCGCATATTTTCCGAAACAGGCGGGCACCACCTCCCGCAAAAACCACGTCGGCAAATTCTCGACCCGTTCGGGAAATTCGGGCACCGCGACCTCCGGCATGAATTTGCGGACCGCCTCGCGCTCCACCGGATTGTCGTCGATGAAGACAAAGCTCTCGGTGCCAAGATTCAGGACCCGGGCGATTTCCGAGATGTTCTCCACCTTGGGACGCCAGTTCGCGCAGATGGCCGCGAAATCCTCGCGCTTGAGGATCATCGACGGGTTGCTGGCAAAGACCTCATCGACGTCCGCCTCGTTGTTCTTGCTCGCAATGACAAGCAGAACCCCGGTCCGCTGAAGCGCCTTGAGCGAACGCTGGAAGTCGCGGTAGCAGCGGGCCGCGCCATCGTCGCCCAGCGCTATTCCGTGGCAGCCGGCCTCTCCGACGATTCCACCCCACAACGTGTTGTCGAGATCGAGAATGAGCACTTTCCGGCTCTGCTGAGCATGCGCGGCGAGCGCGCCCCGGATGACGCCGCCCAGCAATTCGAACATGCGCGCCGTGTATCGAATGCGGCCTGCATACCACAGCGCGTTCGATATCAACGCATCTTCGCCATGGCGCCTGAACAGCAGCTCCATGTCGAAAATCACGAGATTCGAATGCTCCTTTGCAATGGCAATGAGCCTTTGATTGAGTGCGGCTTCCAGGCTCTTGATCGAATCGGCATGGGTCAGGTCGGCAAAGCTGAGCCAGCGGGACGAACTGAAGCAAAACGAGTTGGCGACAACGATCTTGTCGGGATGCCGGGAGCAAAACTGCTCGAGCGCGGCCAGAAACATCCGGCACTGATCTGCATCGCCGGCGCCGTAGAAAGCGTCTCCAATCAGGCTGTCGCCGTCGAAGATGCAGAGCACGTGACTGATATCGCCCGCCGAGGCGCGCGAGCCTGCGATCGAAAGCTCCGAGAGCATGCTGTTGTAAGCTCCCGAAACAACTTCGAATGGCTTCAGTGTGGAGACGAGCGGCTGTACGTTGACGTTGCTAAGCAAGAGGAATTTCATGAACTCTCTCCTTAGCCACGACAGCTTTCATCTCATTGTCTCGACGACTGACCACGAGATACATGCCCGACACGACGAAGCAAAATCCGATGAAAAGCGCCGGCGTAATGTGCTCGTTCAAGGCCACGGCGCCGGCGACGATTGCAGCAATGGGGTTGAGCGGCAGGGATATCATGGTCGCGGTCGGAGCGGTGCGGCCGAGCGACCAGGCGTACAGAAAGAACGACAAAGCGCCCCCGCCGATGCCGATATAGAGGATCCCTAGCCATCCCACGGACGTCAGGTGAGGCAGGCCGGTCCGAAAATCCAGCGCCAGCCATGACAGGAACAGCGCCGTCGCCCCCGTCGCCATGGCGATCGCCGTGACCATGACGGGAGGATATTTGGCGAGATAGGGCTTGGAGAACACCGCATAGACGGCGCCGCAGAGGGTGGCAAAGATCATCAGCATGTAGCCGAACCAGCCGACCCCCTCGAAGTCGGCGGCGCCGTGCCCGGCCGCAACCGCCGCCCCGAAAATCGCCAAGAGAACGCCGAAAGCCTTTCGTTTCGACCAGCTCTCACTGCCTTGCAGGATCGCCAGAACAAGGGTCATTGCCGGCGTGCAGGTCAGGACGATCGCACCGCTGGATGCGGTGACAAACTGCATGGCCACGCTGATGCACCACGGGAAAATGCAGAAATAAAGCACGCCGAAAATCGCGATAATCAAGAAGTCCTTCTTGGCCACGTGCACCCGATAAAAGGCCAAAGAGAGCGCCAGAAGGCATGCTGCGGCGAGGACATAGCGCAGCATCGCGACCGACAAGCCGTCGGTTTGCGATACGACGTAGCGGGTCGTGGCCAGCGCCGTGCCGGTAATAATGCTGGCAGTCGCCGAACTCAGGATGGGCAGCAGCAGACTGTTTTCTGCGCCGTTCCCCTGAGCGGCTTCGCTGCCCCCATTACCCATACGCGGGATCCCCTGGCTTGCGGTTCGGCGGCCCGAAAACTAAGGAAGGGCCGGCAGGCCCCCCCGTTAATGTAAAATTTTAACCGATCCCCTGTACCGAATTAAAGGCAACTAGTCGATAAAATGCTCCGATTGGTAAACAGCATTACATTTTGCAATCGGGAATAACGTTTGCTGAGGTGATATGCTCATCCTGGGTTATGCCGGACATCAAAGGCACGGATGGAAATCGGCCAATAAGTTGCAGTCACGGCTTCGACATTCACAGTCTTACCCCCTTATTTTCGACTCGATCACCTCCTTTGGCGAGGCGGTCGAAGACCTGCCGCTTAACTTCTTCCCCCTTGACGGGGTCGGCCACGATAGCGCGGCCGCCCTGCTGCGCGATGGGGCGTTAACCGCGGCGGCCGCCGAGGAGCGCTTTAACCGCTTCAAACATTCGACGGCGGCCGGGGGCAGGATACTACCTCCCCGCCGCTCCGTTGAATTCTGCGTCTCCCACGCGGGGATCGGCATCGAGGATGTCGATCACCTTGCCTTTTACTGCGATTTCAATGAGGCAGCCCTGGCGCAAAGGATCGGAGCGGTCGAACCCTACCTCTCCGCCAAGATCAAGGACCGGGTGATTTCCGGCTACCGCGCCGTCTACGCCGGCACCGTCTCGAACGAGAGCATTGTGGCGGAGATCAACGAACTGTTCGAAGACGGCAAGAAGAGGCCGACGATCCACTTCGTTCCGCATCATCTCGCTCACGCCGCCTCCGCCTTTTATTCGTCAGGGTATCGGGAGGCCGGTATTTTCACCATCGACGGGTTCGGCGAAAGATCGAGCTCTGTTTTCGCCATCGGAACCGCTGCCGGCCTCCGGGCAATGGAAGAGACCATGCTGCCGGGCTCGCTTGGCGTGCTGTACATGATGATGACCGCTTTTCTGGGCTTCCGGCCGCTGGATGGCGAGTACAAGGTCATGGGGCTTGCGTCTTATGGCAATCCAAAAACTTATCGGCGCGAGATCGACGCTCTGCTCGAAACCGCCGCCGACGGATCGTGCAGAACGACGGCTTTGTTGCGGGATGACTTCGCGGAGTATGTAAAAAGCCTGTTCGGGCCGCCCAGAGGATATGCTGACAGCGTTACGCAACGCGAGATGGACATCGCCGCTGCGCTCCAGGTTGCCCTGGAGGAAGCCATCTTTTGCAGGCTGGAAAATCTGAAGAAACGCTACGGTTGCGAGCGAATTTGCCTTTCGGGCGGCGTCGCGCTCAACGTCGTCATGACCGGCAAGCTCGCCCGTTCCGGGATGTTCAAGCAGACATACGTCTTTCCCGCATCAGGGGACGATGGAGCGAGCGTCGGCGCCGCGCAATATGTCTACCATCATGTTCTGAAAAATCCGCCGTCACACAAGGCTGTTCCGTCAATGAGCCTCGGCCCGGCCTATGGCGCAGACCGCGTTCTCCAAGCGCTTCAGGCCAGCGCGGAAAAGCTGAATTTCAGCCGCGCGGACAACATCGAGGAAGCCGTCGCCGACGCGCTGGTGGAAGGCAAGGTCGTCGGCTGGTTTCGCGGCCGAATGGAATTCGGACCGCGCGCACTCGGAAATCGCAGTATTCTGGCAGACCCGCGAAGCGCGGACATGCGCGAAGTCGTGAACCAGCGCGTGAAGCTGCGCGAGGAATTCAGGCCCTTTGCTCCGGCCGCCATTGCCGAGAGCGCCGACGAATATTTCGACATGGACGGCGTTGGCCGCTCCAATTTCATGGAATTTGTCGTGCCTGCCCGGGCCGCCGGCCGCGAAAACGCCAAGGCCGTCGTTCACTTTGACGGTTCCGCGCGAATTCAGACGGTGGAGCGCGCCATCAACGAATCGTTCTGGAAGGTGATCGCCGCTTTCGGGAAGCGGACCGGGATTCCCGTCGTGTTGAACACCTCATTCAACGTGCGCGGCGAACCCATCGTGTGCACCCCGGAAGACGCGATCCGATGCTTTTTGTCGACTAATATCGACCTGCTGGCGCTGGAAGACTATGTGGTGAGCAAGAAGGCGGGGCGGGTTTTGGCCGAGGACATGGCCAAGCCGAAACTGGAAGACTGACCGCGGGCGTCCCCGGCTGTTCAGCAAGCCAGGGCCTAGGCGGCGGCGGCATTCCGGCTCAGCCGCCTGATCACCTTGACGATCTCCGAATCCCGGCAGGGCCGTCCCGCAAGAAACCCCTGCCAGTTGGCGCACCCGGTACGGCGCACAAGATCGAGGTGCTCGTCAGTCTCGATCCCTTCGGCAGTGGTCTCAATTCCGAGGCTCAACCCGAGCTCCGCAACCGCCCTGACGATTGCCTCGCTCTGCAACCGCTTGCTGCCGCCGGCAACGAACGACTGGTCGATCTTGATCTTGTCGAAGGGAAAGCTTCGCAGGTAGCTTAGCGACGAATAGCCGGTGCCGAAGTCGTCCATGGCGATGCGCAAGCCGATTGCACGAAGTTGATGGAGCGCGTTGACGCTGCTTTCATCCTGCTGCATCAGCAACGCTTCCGTGATCTCCAATTCCAGCCGGTGCGGCGCGAGGCCGGTCGCCGCCAGAGTTTGTGTAATCATCGAGACAAGGCCCCGGCCGCGGAATTGCGCCGGCGAAAGATTGACGGCGACCCTTATGCCGGACGGCCAGCGCGCTGCGTCCGAGCAAGCCTGGCGAAGCGCCCACTGGCCGATCGGGATGATCAAGCCGGTCTCTTCCGCCACCGGAACAAACTCCGCCGGCTCGACGAGCCCGCGTTCGGGATGATTCCAGCGCAGCAAAGCCTCGATCGCGACCGGCTTGTTTGTCGCGATGCTGATCTGCGGCTGATAGACGAGATAAAGCTCTCCCGCCGAAAGAGCCCGGCGCAAATCGATTTCGAGGGTGCGTCGAGCCTGCAGCTGCGCGTCCATCGCCGGCTCGAAGAATTTGTAGTTGTTGCGGCCGAGCGCCTTGGCGCGATAGAGCGCAAGATCGGCTGACTTCATCAGCTGATTGCTGGAATTCCCGTGGTCGGGCGCGATGGCGATTCCGATGCTGATGCTGGTGTTCAGCTCGTGATCGTCGACGATGATGGGGTCGGCAACTGAGTTGATCAGCCGGCGCGCGAGGAAATCGATGTCGTTTTCGCCGTCGACGGGATGCAAAATGGCGAATTCGTCGCCGCCAAGCCGGGCGATCGTGTCGCCGACGCCAACCGCTCCACCGAGCCTGGATGCCACTTCCTGGAGAAGCTTGTCACCCGTCGGATGCCCGAGCGAATCGTTGATCGCTTTGAAGTTGTCGAGGTCGAGGTACATCACGGCCATTGCGCCGTTGTAGCTGTCCACGCGGGCGAGACCTTCGGACATCTGCTCCCGGAACAGAACACGGTTGGGCAATCCGGTCAGGGCGTCGTGACGCGCCATGCGCGAAATATTTTCTTCCGCTTTCGCACGTTCGGTAATGTCCTCGTAGGTGCCAACCCAACCGCCATTGGCCATGGGCTGATGGCGCACCGCGATAATCCGTCCATTCGCGAGCGTGCGATGAAGAACCGGCTCCTTGTTCTCGATCAGGCGAGCCTTGAAATCCACGAACATTTCCTCGGCGGTGATGCCCGACCGGTGGATTCCATGCGCGATGCTGCGCGCCATCAAATCAAGCAACGAGGTGCCCGGGCGCGCTTCGGCTTCCGTCAAACCGTAGATTTCAAGATAGCGCCGGTTCACAGCGATGACGCGAAGATCGCGGTCGTACGCGCACAGTCCGTGCGTCATGTGCGAGAGCACGGCGTCGAGCAGTTGATTGTGCTCCCGCAACGCGCGCTCGTGATGCACGCGGATTGTGATGTCCTCATAGTCGCAGGCCCAGCCGTCCTGCCCGCTCGGGTGCACCGTGAGTTGAATGACGCGGCCGTCGGTCAAATGAATGTTTTGCGTTGCGGGTTCATTCGTGAACAAGGCGCTGCGGCTTTCAAGCAGTCCATCCGGGGTCACATCGGCGTAGATCCCGCGTCGTATAGCGAGGGCAAGAATGTCCTTGTAGGACATGCCCAGCCTGATGTCGTTTCGGTCGAAGCCATATATCCTGAGATACTGGTCGTTGTATGCGACCAAGCGCTTGCGCGTATCATAAAGGCAGGCGCCGCGGGTGCTGTTTGCAAAAGCTTCCCTTAGCCGGCTGAACTGCGCCTCCAGATCCCGTTGTGAAGATTCTCTTTCAACAGAGCGCCAGGTTGACACCCAGCCGCCGCCGGCCACCGGCCGCCACTGGACGCGAAGCATCGCGCCTTTCGGAGCACGCCATTCGGCCTCAAAGGTCTTTTGCTGCCGAAGCGCTTCTTGCAGATCTCGCCACATCTGCGCGGCGAATGAAGATGAATCGGCCTGTTCCGATGTCAGCCCCTCGAGCATGTTTTGCAACGATGCGCCGACCTTGACCGAACTCGCTTGGGCGCCGATCATTTCCAGCACGCGAGAATTGAAAAGCACGATGCGAAGCTCGCCGTCGATGACGCAAACACCGTCCGCCATGCCATCCAGCGCGATGGCATGCAAAGAGAGCAGCACGTCCAAGTCGTCGTCTTCTCGTTTAATTCTTTGGCCGCGAGTGACCGGCATTTGACGCTCCTTGACGACTGAAGCTTACCGGCAACGGCGGAATTTGCTGTTAAATAAACTGGTTTACAAAGCGTTCACGCCATAGACGCAAATTTGCTCAATAGTCGGCAACGGCGGAAAAACCGACGGCGCGCGAAACAGGTTATCCTGCGTACTTCGGCAACGGGAACCGGACCGGACAGGAGTTCGCCCTTTACCACGGGTGAGCCACGTAGCAGGTCTGCGCGATGGGGCCTTCGCCTGAGTCGCGTCAAGTCAGGCGCAGGACACAGGCACCGCGTCACACGAAACCAAACATAAACCGCCCGGACACAAACCAGCCGGCCGGTTTAATGTCCCGCCTCGCCGGAGAAATTCCGCATTATGCGCGAATGAGCGACCTTGGCCTTGCGGATGGTCTCGGGCGTGTTGCGGCTGCGGCCGACGAAGCGGGGGATGCCATCGGTGATCACCGCGCCCACGCCCATGATGTCGCCGTTTCTCAGCGCCGATAGTGCGTCGTCCTGCGATCCGCCCAAACAAGCGTCGACCAGCACCACGTCTCCATCGCGCCCGGGCGCCAGGATGCCGCTGTTGAGCCGGTAAATCCTTGCATTGTTGCCTGTCGCCATCGCAACCGCGACCTCGGGCGCCACGCCGGCAAGCGACACGAGGTGGCTCATTGTGTAAAGCATTCCGAGCGGCATCACTCCGCTGCCGGTCGGCGTATCGGTTGCAATGAGCAGCCGCTCCTGCTGCCCGGCCTCTCTGAGCAGTTTCGCGACCAGCAGTGCCGTGCGCAAATTTCCGGCGGTGCACACCTGCATGGCGATGTCGCTCTCGTTGACAAGGCGCGGAAAATCCTTGTCGGGCATCGCGATGGGGCCGCCGTTGACGTGATAGGAAACGTGCGGCTGCATCTTCAGCACGTGATCGGCCCAGATACCCGCCGATCCCGGAATCGACGAGCCGCCGGTGTGGACCATGGTCACCATGCCGTGCTTTTTCGCCATGGCGACGAAAGGCGCGTAGTCGTATGGCGTGGCGAACGCGCCGAATCCGGCTTTCGCCAGCCAGACGCCCTGCTCCGCCATCTCCGCGAAATCGGCGTCAACGAGACCGGGCTCCAGAATGACCGAGCCGGCATGCACGCGCATACCGCCGGGCCGATACGTGTCGAAAGACTTGCGTGCGGCAATCGCCAGCGCCTTCAAGCCGGCCGGGTCGCGCGGGCGCCCGGGCACGTGCACCTCGGAGGCGCTGATGCAGGTCGTCACGCCGCCGTGGATATAGCTTTCGAGAAAGCCGACAGTTTTCTGGCGCGGCGTGTAGTCGCCGAAGGTGATGTGAACGTGCGAGTCGATGAGCCCGGGGATGGCCGTCATGCCGCCGGCATCGATGGCAACGTCTGCATCGGATGCGTCGCCGCCGCTCCCCACCGCGACAATTTTCCCACCGGTCATGACGATGGTGTCGCCGGCAGCGACCGGGGCAGCGATATCGCCGCTAAGAATTTTTCCGATATTGAAGATCGCTGTCTTCATGAGATTCGTCGTCATTCATAGCCGGCAAACTGCGATGCACGCCACTGGAGTGCAGCCGACAGACCATCTGTGCGACGGATGTTTTCGAAGGTGTCCGCCTCAGGGGAGCCGGTGGCGTCAAGGATGGCACAGGCTTCGGCACCATATTGGATGGCGTTGCGCAAGCCCATGATCTCGAACGTCTGGTTGACGGACCGCTTATTCCACTTCAGGCAATCGACAGCAACACGCGACATGCGCTTTGCAATTTTAGTCGTTTCCTTCGCCAGATCGACTTTCGGGAAAACCTTGTCCACGAGACCAAGCCGGTAGGCCTCCGCCGCGTCGATAACGTCGCCGGTGTAAAGCAGCGCACGGCAACGCTGACCGATCAGCCAGGGCATCATCATGGTGGCGATACCGTTCGAGAAGCGTGCCTCAACCGCGCCGAACTTCGAATCGTCCGAGCAGTAGCGGATGTCGCAGCACATCGCGAACTCGAGCGCGCCGGCGAGGCAAAAACCGTTGATGACCGCGATGACGGGCTTGGAGCAATCCCAGACCGAATAAGTAAACCGGATGTCGCGCTGCATGCGCGCGCGCCACTCGACCAGGCCGCGCTTCGGCTGTTTCGCGGATTCCTTGATGTCGTAGCCCGACGAGAAGGCCTTGCCGCCGGCCCCGGTAATGACGACAACGCGCACCTCCGGATCGCGGTCGGCATCAGCAACCGCAGCAACGATCTCGTCGACCAAAGCGAGGCTCAGGGCATTCATGTATTCGGGGCGATTGAGCGTGATGGTCGCGACCCGGTCGTCGACGTCATAAAGCAGGTTTTGATAGCTCATGGCGTTCTCCTATTCTTCCCGGCCGCCGGCTCGATCAGCACGTCTACGCCGACGGCGCCGCTCTCGTGCACGATCAGCGGATTTATCTCGACGCTGGCCAATTGTCCGAGCGTCGCTGCGCCGAAGCGCGACAGCGCCGCAATGGCGCGCGTGACGGCATCGATGTCGTAAGGGCCGTTGCCACGGAAGCCGCCCAGCAATTTCGCTGCCGGCGTCTCATGCAGCATGGCAAGCGCTTCTTTTTCATCGACGGGGCCGACGCGGATGCTCGCCTGTTTGATCAGTTCGACGAATAGGCCGCCGACGCCGACAACGACGAAACTGCCGAAGCCCGGCTCGTTGCGGACGCCGAGAATGAGCTCGACGCCCGGCTTCGACATCGGCTGCACGTAGATTTCGCGCTCGGCGGCGTTCGGCACATGGATTTCGAGCGTTTTCGAGACGCCAGCGTAGGCCACCTCGACCTCAGCGGCACTGCGGAGGCCAACATGCACCAGGCCGAGATCGCTCTTGTGCGGAAGGCGCGGCGCCGAACCTTTGAGTACAACGGGCGCGCCGAAGCGCACCGCCGCGCGCGCAGCATCGGCGGCCGACGTGACTGGGACGCACTCCGCCATCGGCAGTCCAGCCTCTGCCAGCAGCTTGAAACGCGCGACGTCGGTGCTGGCCGCTGCAAGATCGCGTCCCGCAACCGGTCGTACGTCGACGATATGGGATCGGCTCCGCTCACGCAATGCGTAACCGATCGCGGTCAGCGCAGTGCGCATGCCGGAAAGATAGGGAATGCGCGCGCGATCGAGGATGACGCGCACCTCCGGATTCGGCCCGGTGCCGCTGGTGTTGTTGAAGAAAACGAAATGCTTGTCACTCCGCTCCGCCGCGCCGACTGCGATCTCTGCCATTGTGCAGGCATACGGCACGTCGGCGCCGCCCGCACCCGGTGCATCAACGGAGAACGCAATGGTGCCAATCTCCGGGTCGGCGAGCAATGCGTCAACAATCATGCCGAAGCGCTCGGCATTGAAGCCGAGGCCCCAGGCGTCGACCGGATTGCCGATTTTCGAATAGGGCGGAAACGCTGGCCGCAGGCGGTCCAGCGTCGCGGGCGAAAGCTTTTGCAGTGTCACGCCGAGGGAGGACGCCGTATCGGCGATCAGCGCGGCTTCTCCGCCCGACAGCGTGACCGCAACGAGATTGCCGTCGCGGCGTTTCGGATAGGCGGAAAGCATGATCGCAGTCTCGAGCATCTCGTCGATGTCGTGCACGCGCACGATGTCGAGCTTGCGAAACAGCGCGTCATACAGGCGGTCTTCGCCGGCGAGGCTGCCCGTGTGCGCCTGCACCAGCGCGCGGCCGCCCTCGCTCGCACCGAGCTTCAGCACGATGACAGGCTTGCCGCGCCGCTGCGCTTCGCGCGCCGCCTCAGCGAAAGCTTCCACGCGGCGAATGGTCTCGAGATAAACCAGAATTACGCCGACGCGATCATCCTGCGCGCAATAGCGCAGATATTCCGCGACCGTGACGACCGCCTCATTGCCGGCAGTGATCAGATACGAAAATCCGATCTTGCGCTCGTCGTCGGCCAGCGCGATCGCCACCGAACCGCTCTGCGAGATCACCGCGAGCGGACCCGGTTTCACGTCCATCATGTATTTCGGCGTCCAGATCGCGGCGCCATCATTGACGTTGATGAGACCGAGATTGTTCGGCCCGCAGATAGCGATGCCGTGCGCCTTCGCGACAGCCTCCACGCGGCGCTGAAGCGCGAGGCCAGCCTCGCCGCCGTCGGCGTAGCCATTGGCATTCATGAAGATCGCAGCAATGCCTTTTTTCGCCGCCTCTTCGACGAGATCGGGGCCTTGCGCCGCCGGCACGGCGAGAAACGCCGCGTCAACACGTTCGGGCAATTCGGAGAGCGAACGAAAGCAGCGAAGCTCGGAGACGGTTTCGTACCGGGGGTTCACCGGATAAATCCGCCCGCGATAGCCCATGCTGCGGAGATTGCGGATGACGCGCGTGCCGATCGCATCCTGCCGCTCCGCCGAGGCGCCGACCACCGCGATCGACCGGGGATTCATCAGTTTGTCGAGCGACAAGTCAACCGAACTCCGCGCAACGCGATCGCTCCGGCGACGCTGCAAGGGTGCGTATCACCGGAGCCATCGTCGGCAACAAAAAATCCGCGACCTCTTCTAGTAAAGCGGCGGCGGGATATGGTCCGGCAAAGGAATTTCGACGCCGAACCACTTGATCTGCAGCTCTTTCACCTTGCCGGCCTTCGCCAGCTTGACCAGCGAGGCATCAATCGCGTCGATCAATTGCTTGGACGCATCGTCCTTGCGCGCGAGCCAGCCGAAATAGGCTTTCGGCCCGAAGGGCGGCATCACCAGCTCAAAGTCATTGGGACGCGTCTTCACGAGATAGGCGAGATTCGGCAGCGAGCCCGCCACCACGACGACGCGGCCGGCGTGCAGGTCGGCGAAGGCGTTGGGACTGCCGATATATTCCTTCACTTCCTTCACGCCGCCCGGCAGCGTCTTGACGTAATCCTGCAGCAGCTTGGTCTGCGCCGAGCCTTTGGTGCCGCCGACCACTTTTCCGGCAATGTCCGACGGCTTCATGATCGAGGTATCACCCTTGCGCTTCACCAGCGCGACGGTCGCATCCATGATCGGTAACGTGAAGTAGTAGCGCTCCATCCGCGCCTTGGTAATCGTCGAGGTGGCTTCGACGAGATCGTATTTTTTGGCATCGAGGCCGGGCAGCACGCTCGCAAACGGCAGATCCTGGATGTGAATCTTCACACCGAGGTCGGCGGCAACGAGGTTCATCAGGTCGATGCTGTAGCCGGTCGGCTTGCCGTCCTTCAGAAACTCGAACGGCGCGAATTGCAGTTCGGTACCGAGCAGCAATTCGCCGCGCGCCTTCGCCTCGTCGAGCAAGCCGGCGCTGCGCGCCGCCGGAGCAGCGGAGATCAGCATCGCGACCGCCAGCAAAGCAGCGATCGCGCCCGATGCGCAGAGGCCGCGGATTTTTCCTGTCATGTCGATTTCCCCCGTTTTGGTTGCGTCATTGTTGTTTTGCACGCGCAGTGCGCGCCGTCTCCGCCGAAGCTTTGGTGAACAGCGAGTTGCGTTCCGCCCACGTTTCCAGAAAGCGCTTCGTGCGCTCGTTCTTCGGATTAAAAAACAATTCCTTGGGGCTAGCCTCTTCCACCTTGACCCCGTGATCAAGAAAAATAACGCGATCCGCAACGTCCGCAGCGAAGTGCATTTCGTGCGTAACGATAACCATCGTCATGCCCTCGCGCGCCAGTTGTTTCATCACCTGCAGCACTTCTCCCACGAGTTCGGGATCGAGCGACGACGTCGGCTCGTCAAACAGGATCGCCTTCGGCTCGACGGCAAGGGCGCGCGCGATGCCGACGCGCTGCTGCTGACCTCCCGAAAGCCGCAGCGGGTATTCGTCCGCCTTTTCACCGAGGCCGACCTTTTCCAGGACATCCCGGGCGCGGGCGAGCGCCTCGCGTTTCGGCCTGCCGTATACGAGCATCAGCGGCTGCGCCACGTTGTCGAGCACGCTCATGTGCGGCCAGAGATTGAATTGCTGGAAAACCATCGCGATATCGCGGCGCAACCTGTCGATGTTCCGTTCGCTGTCGCGCACGCGACGCCCGGCAACATTGCTCGCGTAGCCGATCAGCCTGCCGTTGATGAGAATCTCGCCGCTCTGGTATTCCTCCAGAAAGTTCATGCAGCGCAAGAGCGTGCTCTTGCCGGAGCCCGACGGTCCGATGATGCAGACCACTTCCGAGCGGCGCACGTCCAATGACACCGCGTTCAAGACGCGATGAGCGCCGTACCATTTCGATACGTTGGAAACGCGCAGCAGTGGGTGCTCTTGTGCGTCCTGCATCGGCGTCACCGCAGGTAGGCGCCAAGTCGGACTTCCGCCCGACTGCCGAACCACGACACCAGCTCGGTCATCGCCCAATACGTCGCGGCTAGAATGGCGAACGGCTCGACGAAGGCGAACGTTTCGACCGTCATGCCGGTCACCTGGAACGTGAGCTCCGGCACGGTCACGATCGACAGAACTGCGGTGTCCTTCAAAAGAATGATGAGCAGCGTCACGGCGGGCGGAACGACAAGCACCAGCATCTGCGGCATGATGATGTGGCGGATTCTCTCCCACTGCGGGATGCCGAAGCTGCGCGCGGCGTCGATCTGGCCGGGCGGGATGCTGGCAAACCCGGCGCGGAAAATTTCCGCGAAGTATGCAGCGCCATAGAGGCCGAGACCGACAACGCCGACGGTGAGCGCGTCGAGCGTGATGCCGATGTTCGGCCCGCCATAGTAGGCGACGAACAGTTGCACCAGCAGTGGCGTGCCGCGAAAGAACTCGACATACCCGCGGATCGGCACGACCAAGGCGCGATTGCCGGCGGCCAGGCCGCAGCCAAGCGCGAATCCGAGCACGACCGCAATTACCGATCCGCCGAGCCAACTCAGCAGCGTCAGCTCAAAGCCTTCCAGAAGCTGGGGTGCGTACTTTATGAGCAAGGAATAGTCGAAAGTCATACCGCGACGGCTCCGTACCCGACGTTGAGCCGCTTCTCGACCGTCACGCCGAGGCGGGCGAGCGCAAGGTTAATGACGAGGTAGATGAGCGCGGCGATCAGATACCATTTGATCGGTTGCAGATCGCGCGCGACGATATTCTGGCTTTCGCGAGTCAGGTCGGCAACACCGACCACCGACACGAGCGACGATGCTTTCAGGATCAGGATCATCTCGTTGATGAGCGCCGGCGCCGCGGCGCGCAGCGCCTGCGGCACAAGAATGCGCTGCAGTGTCTGGCGCCGCGTATAGCCGAACGCACGCGCAGCTTCCGCCTGCCCGCGCGGAATAATCAGAAATCCGCCGCGCAAATTTTCCGCCTGATACGCGGCGGTGCAAAGGCCAAGCCCGATGACCGCGGCAAAGAACGGCGGAAGATCGAGCCCGATCGTCGGCAAAAAATAATAGACGATGAGAAGCTGCACCAGCAGCGGGACGCCGCGAAAGAAGCTTACATAAACCGCCCCCGCGACACGCGCGGCCCGGTTGAGCGAGAGCCGCATCACGCAGATGATGATGGCGAGAATCAACCCGATCGCATTGCCGATGATGGAAACCGCCAGCGTCGTCGCCGTTCCTATCAGCAGGACCGTCACAGTCGGCGGGAGATCATACACGTGTGCCATGGGCTCGCTACGGGCGCCGCCGCGGGAGGTGCAAACCGCCGAAACTGAAGGTCACGTCGTTGCTCCGAAACCCGCCGCAGGGCCTTTCAAGGCCGCGGTCGATGCATCCTATAGTAGGGATGATAATCAAAGCTACCCGCCGATGACCAGAGCCAAAGCGACCCCGGCGTCGTCGGAGATGTCACACCTGTCAAAGCATCTTGCGGGCACCGGCGCAGAGACCAAGGCGAGAAAACAAGCTGCCGGGCCGGAATTCAGCTTTGACGGGCGCACGCAAACGCGAAGCGGATTCCACGCGCCTCCGCGGCATCACAAGGCGGCAAACCGAATTTGCTGGCTGACCATTCGTGATTCGAACCGTAGTATTCCGTTTCCAAAAACGCCCTTTGAAACTACGCGACAAATTCGGGGGACTGGGGGCCGAATGGCGGGTCAGAGACTGTCACGCGACAAAGTTGCCGAGGTCGAAACGACATCCTGCTTCCACGAAAAATAACATGAGCGTCGGGCGCGCTGAGGCCGATGTAAAAGCCGTGTCGCCAAACGAACGCCCTTCGTCGTGCCGACAAGGATGGTGACCCCGTCTTGGCTCATCAGCATTGTTCTCCGCTTATTCGACCACGCACTGGAGCATTCACTCCATGTTGAAAGCGGCTATTGGTCTGCTCGTGCAAGCGAGCATGTCAATGGCAGCCTTATGTAGCAGGACAGCTCGAAACTCGCCGATTCCTCAATTACGCCACGTTGCGGCCCGGTTTCGATTGGCTGAGTGGCTGGGTTCAAACAGCGAGGGAAACCTTCACCATGAAATACGGACTTCTCTTCGGTTGCGCCGCAATCGCGTTGATGGCGGCTTCGGTCAGCGCGTCGGCCGGCAGCGGCGTGCCGGGTGGCGTCGCCTACGGCTTTCACCGGGGCTCCGAGATCGCCGGCCCGGTGCTAGGCGGGATTCCGGGGGCCGTGGTCGGCGGCGTCGCCGGCGGCGTGGAGGGCGTACTCGGCATCGAGCACCGCCCGCAATACATCGCCGCCCGGGAAGAATATCGCCCGATCCGGCCGGCGCCGCACGTCGTGCATCGCCATCATCACCGCCACCGTCATCACCGCGACTGAAGTTTGTAAGGCCCGCCGGATGCTCCCGGCGGGCCTTTTGTCCTCCCCGGCCGATGCGCGCTTGGAATTCGATGCCACCTTGATGGACCATTGCGTAGTTCATCCCGATGCGCACGTCGATGTGATGTTGCGGCGTTCTTCGTGATTGCCTTCAAGAGCGTCGGAATAGGTATCGTCCACACAGTACGGCTTGTACTTGTACGCCTCGCTCGTGATGGCATCACTCTTCCTCAATCTCACAATGGCACCGGCAGCGAGAAGAACTCGCCTCTCGCAGAGCTGCGCGGTCGAGTCACAAAGCTAAGACACCCTCGCTCTAGTTGGGACCTCCGCCCTGCTCCAAACAGCAGACCTTGTCTCAAAGAGGACCTAGGTCAGAGTTGGGCCATCAGGAAGATGGCGATGTAACTGCACGAACTCCGCTTCCCCTATGAAAGCAGGCCGTAGCCGCAAATCGAGTGTTGGATGATCGAGAGTGCTTTGCGGCCAACTCGCCCGCGCGCCTGCCCTGAACGGCTATAGCTAAATCCATGGTAATGGAAAAGAGAGCATGGACACGACGAAGTTGCGCGGTATTCTTCGTCCATGGGAGGGATGCTGTGAGCCTTTGCGCGGCCCGGCATAAGTTTGCGTGGCGATGGGGCAGGCCCGCATTTCTGCCCCTGGGGGCACCGTGCGACATCGACGGATTCGCGCGGGGACACTGGCGCTTCGCCGCCCGATCAGAGCTCAACGAAAAGCAGAAAAAATAACGAGGAGGATGCGCATGAAGACGTCTCGTTTCAGTCTGGCCACCTTGTTCGCAGTTGTCGGGATCGCTGCTGCTCCGGCCGCCGCACTAGCCGGCAAAAGCAACGACACTCTTGTTTATGCGTCCGACTCCGAACCAGAGAACGTCAGCCCGTATCACAACAACTTGCGCGAAGGCGTCATCATCGCGCGCCATGTTTTCGACAATCTGATCTATCGCGATCCTGCTACGGGCAAATACATGCCGCAACTCGCGACGAGTTGGACTTGGGTCGATCCCACCACACTCGATCTGACGATCCGCAAGGGCGTCACCTTCCACAACGGCGATCCGCTAACTGCCGATGACGTGGTGTTTACGCTCAATTACGTCGTCAGCCCGCAAGCGAAAGTCGTGACCAAGCAGAACGTCGACTGGATCAAGAGTGCGGAGAAGATCGGCAACGACAAGGTCCGCATTCATCTGGTCGGTCCCTTCCCCGCGGCCATCGAATATCTGGCGGGGCCGGTGCCGATCTATCCGGAAAAATATTTCAAGAAGGCCGGCCTCGACGGCTTTGCCAAGGCGCCGATCGGCTCCGGTCCCTACAAAATCACCGCAGTCACGCCCGGAAAGGGAGTGACCATGGAGAAGAACAAGAGCTATTGGCAAGGCAGCCCGCTCGGACAGCCGACCATCGGCAAGCTGGTGTTCCGCGTCGTTCCTGACGCCGAGACACGGCTCGCCGAATTGATGACTGGCGGCGTCGATTGGATCTGGCGCGTCCCGAAGGACCAGGCGACCCAACTCAAGTCGGCCCCGAACATCACGGTGCTCTCCGCCGAGACCATGCGCGTCGGCTTCTTGCAGTTCGACGCACTTGGACGCACGCCTGCTGCCGTGCCGTTCAAGGACGCTCGCGTGCGGCAAGCCGTCAGCTATGCAATCGACCGCAAGGCCATGATCGACAATCTTGTCGGCGGCAGCGCGCGGATCATGAACTCGGCCTGCTTCATCGACCAGTTCGGCTGCACCGACAAAGGGGTGCCCCGCTACGACTATAATCCGGCGAAGGCCAAGGAGCTGCTCAAGGAGGCCGGCTATCCAAACGGCTTCAAGACCGAGATCTACGCCTATCGCGAGCGCGAATATGCCGAAGCGGTGATCGGCTATCTGCGCGCGGTCGGCATCGACGCGCATTTGAACTATCTGAAATATGCCGCCATGCGTGATGCAAATCGCGCCGGCAAGGCGCCAATCACGTTCTATACTTGGGGTTCTTTCTCGGTCGCGGACGCCTCGGCTTTCACCGGCGTGTGGTTCAAGGGTAACGCCGACGATTCGTCGCACGATGCAGAGGTACAGAAGCTTCTGAAGGAGGCGGACACGTCAGTCGACACCAACAGGCGCCTGAAGATCTATCAAGAGGCGCTCAAGTTGATCGCGGAGAAAGCGTACCTGTTCCCGTTGTTCTCCTATCCGGCGAACTACGCGTTCACCAGCGACTTGGCGTTCACGGCACAACCCGACGAATTGCCGCGCTTCTTTCGGGCACACTGGAAGTAATCATCTCCGGCGCCGCCGCGCACGCGAGGCGCCGGGTCCCGCTCCGGAGCGCCCGCATGGTCTCGTTCACCTCGCAGCGGCTCGCGGTCGCCCTTGCGGTCGCCCTGACGGTTTCGATCGTCGCATTTCTGCTGCTGCATCTATCCGGCGATCTCGCCACCGCCATTGCCGGGCCGGAGGCAACCGCAACGCAGATCGCGGAAATTCGCCACCAATTTGGCCTCGATCGGCCGCTGGCTCTGCAATATCTCGACTGGCTTTGGCGCGCGCTGCATTTCGATTTTGGCAATTCCTTCTACTACCGCGACAGCGTCACGTCCCTCCTGGCCGTCCGCATGCCCGTCACGATGACGCTCGGAGCGGTCTCGCTCACGCTGTCGCTCGTCATCGCCGTGCCGCTCGGCGTGCTGGCAGCGGTCTACAGCGGCACGATCATCGACCGACTGGCGCTCGGTTTTTGTGTGCTCGGGCAAGCAGTGCCGGCCTTCTGTCTCGGTCTCGGACTGATCATTGTGTTCGCCGTGCAATTGCGCTGGCTCCCCGTCTCCGGGACTGCGAGCTGGAAAAACTACCTCCTGCCATCCTTTGCGCTGGCTTGGTATGCCGTGCCCGCGGTGATGCGGCTGTCGCGCAACGGCATGCTCGAAGTGCTCTCGTCCGACTACATCCGCACCGCCCGCGCCAAGGGGCTGCGGCCGAGTGTGGTGATTCTCAAGCACGCCTTGCGCAATGCCATCATCCCGGTGGTAGCCCTCGCAGCCGTGCAGTTCGGCTTCATGCTTGGCGGCTCGATCGTCATCGAGGCGGTGTTCAACATGCAGGGTCTCGGCTATCTCGCCTGGGAGGCTATCGCCCGCAACGACTTCCCGGTCGTGCAGGCGGTCGTGCTGATTCTCGCGCTAATCTATGTGGCGCTGACTTTCCTTGCCGACGTCGCCAACGCCTTCCTCGATCCGCGGATTCGTCTGGCATGACCTCCGCCACATCAACAGGCATCGATGTCACTGCAGACGCCCTGCCCGACGTCGCACTCGCACCGCCGCGCCAGCCCAGCGGCATTCTGTGGCGCAGCTTGAGCCATGGCGGGCTGGTCGTCGGAGGCATCCTGCTGCTCGCGATCGTCGCGCTCGCGCTCGCTGCCCCGCTCATCGCACCGCACGATCCTTACAATCAAGATCTCGCTCGCCGCCTCATTCCGCCGGTGTGGCAGGTTAAGGGAAGTTGGGAACACATCCTCGGCACCGACAAGCTTGGCCGCGACTACCTCAGCCGGCTGATGTACGGCGCGCGTATATCGCTCATGATCGGCACGCTCACCGTGCTCATCTCCGGCACCATCGGTACCGTTATCGGCGTCTGCGCCGGCTATTTCGGCGGGCGCGTCGACGCGGTGCTTAGCTACGTGGTCACAACCCGCCTTGCGCTGCCGGTGGTGCTCGTCGCACTCGCCTCGGCGGCGCTGGTCGGCAGCTCGCTACATGGGGTCATCGTCGTACTTGGCCTTTTGCTCTGGGATCGCTTCGCGGTCGTCACGCGGTCGGCAACGCAGCAGATTGCGCGCACCGATTACGTTGATGCAGCGCGCGCAATCGGTTGTTCGACGTTACGCATACTCCTTTCGGAAATTCTGCCAAACATCCTCAACGCATTGATCGTCGTCGCCACGCTCGAAATGGCGCACGCGATCCTGCTCGAAGCCGCCCTGTCCTTCCTCGGCCTCGGCGTGCAGCCGCCTCTGCCGTCCTGGGGCCTCATGATCTCGGAGGGCAAGCAGTACATGTTCTTCAGCCCGTGGGTGATCGGCATACCGGCGGCGGCGCTGGTCGCGCTGGTGCTCGCGATTAACCTCGTCGGCGACGGCCTGCGCGATGTCACCGCGCCCGAGAACCGGGGCTGACCGCGATGGCCCTTCTCGAGATCGACAATCTCGCAGTCGATATCCCGCTCAGTGACGGTCCTCTGCACGCCGTAAACGGCGTCTCGTTCAGCCTCGAACGTGGCGAGACGCTCGCCATCGTCGGCGAAAGCGGCTCGGGCAAGTCAATGACCTCGCTAGCGCTGATGAACCTGTTGCCCAAGCAGGCGAGGCGCCGCGCGGACCGCCTCGTGTTCGACGGCGCCGATCTTATGGAGGCGCCGGAGGCACGCATGCGCGCGCTGCGCGGCAACCGCATGGCAATGATCTTCCAGGAACCGATGACCTCGCTCAATCCGAGTTACACCATCGGCAACCAGCTCATCGAAGCGCTCCGCTGTCATCGCACCACAGGGCTCGCCGCCGCGCGCGGCCGCGCCGTCCAGCTGCTCGAGAAGGTCGGCATCACCGCCGCCACACGGCGTCTCAACCAGTATCCGCACCAGCTCTCGGGCGGCCTGCGCCAGCGCGTGATGATCGCGATGGCGCTGATGTGCGGCCCCGACCTCATCATTGCTGACGAGCCGACGACAGCGCTCGACGTGACTATCCAGGCGCAGATCCTGCACCTGCTCGCCGATCTCAAAAAGGAATTTGGCATGGCGATGATCCTGATCAGCCACGATCTCGGCGTCGTCGCGCGTGTCGCCGATAAGGTTGCCGTGATGTATGCCGGCCGCGTGGTCGAGAGCGGCGCGGCGCGGCCATTGTTCAAGCACCCGCGGCATCCCTACACGCGCGGACTCTTGAACTGCATCCCGGCGCCGGGCCGCACCGCACCGGGCACGCCGCTCGGCGCCATCCCCGGCCAGTTACCGACTCTGATCGGGCCGCAACACGGCTGCGCCTTCCGCGACCGCTGCGCCTTCGCCGCGCCGGAATGCGCCGGCGACGTTCCGTTCGTGACCACCGGACCCGAGCATCACGTGCGCTGCGTGCGCGTCGATGCGCTGGAGGCCGCTGCATGAGCGAGATATTGCTCGAGCTGCGCCACGTGACGCGCGTGTTCAACCTGTCACAAGGCATCTTCCGCGGTGCCGCAACGTTGATGGCGGTAGCCGATGTCTCCCTGACGGTGAAGCGCGGCGAAGTGTTCGCGCTGGTCGGCGAAAGCGGCTCGGGCAAGACGACAGTCGCGAAGATGCTGCTCGGTCTGCTACCGCCGACCTCGGGCGAAATCCTGATCGGCGGGCGGCCGATCGGCGCGAACGATCGCATCGCCATCAGCCGTCGGGTGCAGCCGATATTTCAGGACCCGTATTCCTCGCTCAACCCGCGCAAATCGGTGGCGCAGCTGATTGCGCTGCCGCTGGTTGTGCACGGCGTCGACGACCGCGCGAGCCGCCGCGCCAAGGTCTTGGAAATGCTCGATCTGGTCGGCCTGTCGCGACGCCACTACAACACTTATCCGGGCCAGCTCTCCGGCGGCCAGCGCCAGCGCGTCGCCATAGCCCGCGCGCTCATCCTGCGGCCCGAGGTCGTGATCTGCGACGAGCCGACCTCCGCCCTCGACGTCTCGGTGCAAGCGCAGATTCTCAACCTGCTGCTCGAACTCAAGCGCGAGCTCGGGCTCACTTATTTCTTCATCAGCCACAACCTCGCGGTAGTCGAGCATCTCGCCGACCGCGTCGCCGTGATGTATCTCGGCCGCTTTGTCGAGGAGCGCAGTCGCGCCGGTCTGTTCGCCACGCCGCGTCATCCTTACACACGCGCCTTGCTCGAGTCGGTGCTCACCCCGGATCCCGACCTCGGCGTGCCGGATACGCGCATCGGCACCACGATTGTAGGCGGCGACACCGGCTGTCCGTTCAATCCGCGCTGCCCGAGCGCGATCGACATGTGCCGCACGACAATACCGGCCGTCCGCGCCTTGCCGGACGGCTGGACGACATGCCATCTCGTCGAGAAAGAGGCCGTACCCGTACCATGAGCCGCCAAAACGCCATCGCCAACGCCACCCGCTACTTCGACAGCGGCACCTTCCGCGCCGAGCTTGCGCGCCGTGTTGCCATGCCCACCGAGAGCCAGGGCGGCGGCAAGCTCGACGTGCTGCGTGCGTATCTGACCGACGAGATCGTTCCCGCCGTCGAGAAACTCGGCTTCACCACGCACATCTTCGACAATCCTTCGGCAGCGCACGGGCCGTTCCTGATCGCCGAGCGGCACGAAGGCGACGACCTGCCGACCGTGCTTACCTACGGCCACGGCGATGTCGTGTTCGGTCATGCGGATACTTGGCGCAAGGGTCTTGATCCTTGGCAGCTAATCGTCGAAGGCGATCGGTGGTACGGCCGCGGCACCGCCGATAACAAGGGCCAGCACACGATTAACATCGCCGCGCTCGAACAAGCGATGGCTGCGCGTGGCGGCAAGCTGGGCTTTAACTGCAAAATTCTCATCGAAATGGGCGAGGAAGCGGGCTCGCCCGGACTGCGCGCCTTCGCCGCCGCGCAGAAAAAGGCCCTGGCCGCCGATTTGCTGATCGGCTCGGACGGACCGCGCCTCTCAGCCGAGCTGCCGACGGTGTTCCTGGGTTCGCGCGGCGCCATGAATTTCGAGCTGAGCGTCGACCTGCGCGCGGGCGGCCATCATTCTGGCAACTGGGGCGGCGTGCTCTCAAATGCCGGCACGCTGCTCGCCCACGCGATCGCCTGCTTGGTCGATGCGAAGGGGCAGATCCTCGTCCCGGCGCTCAAGCCGCAATTGCCAGCTTCGGTGCGCGCGGCGCTCGCCGACATCAAGCTGACGCAAGAGAAGAACGATCCGGCGATCGATCCGGACTGGGGTGAGCCCGGACTCACGCCAGCCGAGAAAGTCTACGGCTGGAATGCGCTCGAGGTCCTCGCTTTCAGGACCGGCACGCCGGAAGCGCCGGTCAATGCCATTCCCCCCACCGCCAACGCGACGATGCAGCTTCGCTTCGTCGTCGGCACCGACCCGAACAAAATTTTGCCGGCGGTGCGCGCACATCTCGACGCGCACGGGCTGCAAAGCGTAGCTACCAAGCCTGCACGCATGGAGACCTTCACCGCAACGCGGCTCGATCCGGACGATCCGTGGGTTATCTGGGCGCTCGCCTCGATCGCCAGGACCACGAACAAGAAGCCGGCGCTGCTGCCGAACCTCGGCGGCTCGCTGCCGAACGACGTCTTCGCGGACCTCCTCGGCATGCCGACCGTGTGGGTGCCACATTCCTATCCTTCGTGCTCGCAGCACGCGCCCGACGAACATCTCCTTGCGTCCTTGGCGTGCGAAGGGCTGCAGATCATGACCGGATTGTTTTACGATCTCGGCGAAGACGGGTCCCGCATCATCAAGGAGCGCCGGAAGTGATCGACCCAGCGCAAGCCTAAAAATCGATTAGACAGGTCAATCAGCGCAAGTTGCTGCAAATCGTCATTGGGCAATAGACTGCTCAGGCAACCAAAAAACGATTTTGCGGCGAATGAATTGCATCGCAGCGTTGAGGATAATTCCCATCAACCCCAGGATGACCAATACGGCGAACATACCTGTCACATCCATATTGTAGTTCATCTGCAGCAATAAATAACCGAGGCCCGCCTTAGCACCGATGAACTCGCCGACAATGGCGCCCAGCACCGACATCACAATCCCTATGTTGAGCCCGGCAAAGACATAGGGAAGAGCTTCAGGAAGCTGAATATACCAAAAGATCTTCGTTCGGCTCGCCGACAGCGAACGCATCAACTCGATCTTTTCCGGAGGAGCGGATTTCAGGCCGACGATGTTGTTGACGAGCATCGGAAAGAACGCAACCATCGCCGCGATCACGATTTTGCTTTCAATGCCAAACCCGATCCAGATCAGAATGAAGGGGGCGATCGCTATCTTCGGCAGCGTCTGTAGCGCAACGATATATGGGTATAGAACCACTTCGACGATTCGCAGCTGGCTGATAAACATGCCGCACGCGAATGCAGCGGCCGCGGCAACCGCAAATCCGAGAAGCACTTCAAGCAACGTCGCCTTGAGCGCCGTTGTAAATAGGCCATTGTGAAATCCCGCGATCAGCGCGCCGACAATCCGCGACGGTGGCGGAAGGAGGAGATCGCTGACGTGATAAACCCGGCAGCCAATCTCCCACGCTGCGAAAATCAAAATTCCGAACGCTACCACGAGCAGGCGACGAGCGAGTGCCTCCCGCCGCTCGCCTAAGCGGCGGCTACGAGGCGCCTCACTTGTCGTATTAGCCGTTGTAGCCGTCATGACGACTCAATCGGATATTTTGTATTCTTTGGCCTGCTGGACGATCGCAGCCGCGTCGAAGTCATTCATCTTGGGAATCAACGCGTTAGTATAATAGGCGTTGATATCGATCTCCTTTGGCAGCTGCTTCGTTTCAACGAGGTATTTCTGGAATTTTTTCATGTCGTCGGCCGGAAGATCGCCGAAATTTCCTGTTTTGAACGCATTACGCGATTGAATTGGGATGCGAACGCTGGCGACGGTTGTGGTATCCTTTAGCACTTTGGGTGTCTTGCCCTGCCGCGGAACCGATTGAGGATACACCTTCCAGTGAATCTTTACCGCCGCTTCTGGGTTCGTGGCCTGAAACAGCTGCGCCTTGGCGATTCCACGCGCGAGGCCGATAAAAACGTCAGGACGCTTCTTCAGATCCTCTCCGCGCACGACGATTGAACCGGCAATCGAAGTGTCAGCTCGGTCATCCGTGTAGATTTTTTCGAATTTGATTCCGGCAAGCTCCATCTGCTTGAACTGTTCATCCCAAAGGCCGAGCGCCTGCACTTGGCCGGAACGCAACGCTGATGCTGCGCGAGCGCCGACCCCGACCTCCACAATGGAAACATCGGATGCCTGAACTCCGGCGCGTGCAAGCATTGCCTTTGTGTAATTGGTGACCGAACTCGCAAAACTCGAGACCCCGATGGTGTGCCCTTTCAGGTCCTTTAGCGAATGAATGCCTTTGCCTTCCGGCACGGCAAGGCCGAAAATGTCACCGCGCAATGTCGTGTAAACGATCTTCAGATCAACTCCTTTCTGCACCGCCAGCATCGCCGTCACGGGGCTGGCGATTGCAGCATCGACCTTGCCACTGATGACGAGCTGAATTGCCGCCGAGGAACCTGGGGTGGTGATGACCTCAACATTCAGCCCCTCCTTTTTCCAATAGCCAAGATAGGCAGGCATCGAGCTATCGATCGCAAAGCTGGGCGTTAGGTTGGGAAGAGCGTGCGCAAGCGTGATTTTCGTTTCAGCATCCGCACTATTCGTTAGCAGCAGTCCTGCAAGCATTCCGCCGAATACAGCACCTAGCAATCGCATCTTGATCCTCCACTAATTTATGTCTGTGTCGCTTTCCCTTAAGCGGTTCTATTCGAGATAACTGCTGGCGTTTAGTAGCCCACGAATGTGGTTGACGATTTGGCCGAACTCCCGACTACCCAACGACTCAAGCGTTCGTGGCCGTGGCAGCTTTACCGGCACGATCTCCGCTAAACGGCCGGGGCGCGAGGTCATCACCGCTACGCGATCCGCTAAAAAGACAGCTTCGCTGATCGAATGTGTGATAAGTACGACCGTTTTTCCGGCTTCCATCCAGATGCGCTGCAACTCCATGTTCATGCTCTCGCGGGTGAGTGCATCGAGCGCTCCGAATGGTTCGTCCATCAGCAGCAAAGTCGGATCGTGGACGAGCCCACGTGTCAACGCGACGCGTTGCTGCATGCCGCCGGACAATTCGCGCGGATACTTGTTCTCGAATCCGGAAAGCCCCACCAGATTCAGCAAGTCTATTGCACGTCCTCGATAGGACGAACGGTCGAGCCCGAGCACGTCGACGGGCAACATGACGTTCTGCAAGACCGTCCGCCACTCAAGCAGAGTCGCTGCCTGAAATACCATCCCAATATCGCGCCTCGGTCCCTCGACCGACTCCCCCGCGAGCATCAGCGTACCGCCTGTGCGCGTAATCAGGCCCGCCAGCAATTTCAAAAGAGTACTTTTACCGCAGCCACTCGGTCCCACCACCGTAACAAATTCACCCACGGTGACCCGCAGATCGAATGCTTCCAGCGCGGTGACGCGACCTCCGTCGCGAGTATCGTAGACCTTCCATAGACTCTCGCAGACGATTGCCGCCTGCGCGTCTTCAAGGCCATGGTCGCGTACGTTCAACACGCCAATCACGCCTCTCAGTTTGCCCGAGGCTTCCGGTTGCAAAGATCGAGGGCAGTCGCGAGATAAATCCGCGCGGCCGTTACGACATCGTCAAGCAGCACGTGTTCGCCGACAGCGTGCATGGCACCCGAACGGGCTTCGGGGTGCATTCGCCCGCCCGGACCAAAAACGACACAAGGCACCCCATAAGCAGAAAAGTGCACGGCGTCTGCGCCCGGACGCCGCATGATTGTGGCAGGGCTTTCATTCATCACGGCCGCTTGCGCCTTTCTCAGCGCGCCGACGACGGGCAGCGATTCATCGATCACCGTCGGCGGATCGCTGACATAGACGTACACCTGTGGCTCCGGCGTCCCCGTGCGAGCCGCAAAACCTGCGAGAACGGCGCGCAACTCTCGCTTTACGTCATCCACTGTCTGTCCAGGCACCGTTCGAATGTCGAGATAAAGGCTGCATTCCCGTGGGTTGCGCGAGAGTCGCCAAGGCGCACCGCCGCGGATGCACGCAATCGTCACGTTTGCGTGCTCGTTCATGTAGTGGTGCCTCTTTTGGTAGTCTGCGGTCCATTGCATGATGTCTTTCTGCAGGTCATGCATCATCGCAATCGCGTTGACGATCCCGGGCCGATGCGCGAATGCCGAATGTGCTACCGTTCCGCCGTCGACTGTAATTCGCAACCAGATAGCGCCCATATTTGCGTTGGAAATGCGAAGTCCGGTCGGTTCGACTAGCAGCGCGTAGTCTGCCGTGACGCCGTGCGTCACCATGTACTTGCTGCCGGCCCCGTAGCCGGAATAGTCGAGACCTTGGAATTCTTCGACCGGGGCTTTCTCAATTTCACCTACCACAGCACCAAAGGAGATATCGCCATCCAGCTTTACGCCGGCACGGACAATCGCCTCGATAGCGACGAGGGCAGCCGCTAAACCACTCTTCATGTTATTAGCGCCCAAGCCCCACATCCATCCATCGCGAACTATAGCCCTTGGCTTAAAGCCCGCTCCCTGCAGGTACTCTTCTTCGCCGCTGTATGACGTATCCATATGTCCGGTAAAAAGAAGATTCGTACCGGTTCCGCGTCCACGCAAATGTCCAACTGCATTCGGGCGGCCCTCGTCCACCAATTGCAATTCAGTTTCGAGCCCGATTTTTCGCATCCGATCTTCGAGGTAGCGCGCCATTCCGATTTCGCGCCCAGTCGGACTGGCGATATCCACCATCTCGGCGAGCGTATCTCGCACGGCTTCCGGTTTGATGAGTGCTGCCACTCTCTGAAATTCGGGATGATTCATACCGGAGCGCCCGACCTGCAATTGTTCGGTCATACTTGCCGTCCGCGTTACTGCTGGTGCAAAAAGGATATTTATGGTCTTATGACCATACAGCGGTGTCAAGCGGCATGGCGACGCGCCACGCACATAGAAGCCAATGAAGCGGCAGCCTCACATCACCTGTCTGGGCTATACGCTTCTCAGTCTATTAGCTCGCCGCAGCAGGACTGGCTATGAGCTGTCCCGATTCACCGCGCCGCCACGCAGCGTCGCACTCTGGTCGGCCAATCACAGCAACATCTATAAGGAGCTCGCGCGGCTCACGAAGCACGACTACGTCCGCTTCAAGACAGTCAAGCAGGCGCGTCCACAGGACAAGAAAATTTACAGGATTACGGCGAGTGGTCTTAAGCGCCTGCGGGAGTGGGCGATCGAACCGCCACGCCAGGACATCATTCGCCGTGAGATCAACATCAAAGCGCACGCGGCCTGGCTCGTCGATCCAATCGAGTCCGCAAAACTCTTTCGCAAGCAAGCCAAAGAGAACCGAGAATTAATCGACAGCTTGTCTTCACACTGGGAGCGCCTGCAAAATCAGAACGACTTGTCAGGCCCGCCGCGTCCGTCGCATCCGTTGTTTGGAACGCATGCTATCATCCAGTTAGAAATCTCTTATAGAAAAGAGCTGATCAAATGGTGCAATTGGGTTGAACAATCGCTGACTCGAGCAGATTGCAAAACAAGATCTCGCGCCGCTCAGTTTCGAGGCAGCATTTCATTTTCTAGGAATTCTAGCAAATTCATCCACGCAGCATCAGAGGACTGAGGCTTGGGGTGGTCACCGCGATTCAGAAGGTTTTAAGGGCTTCGATCGGCAGTTCCAACCAATTGGTCACCGATGCAGCTCGCAAGAGTTTTGCTTTTGCTTCGTGCACGTTTTAGCGCCCCGCCCGTTTACAGTCCTAGGCGAGAAGCGCGAGCAGTCCTTTCAGGAGCTGAACCGGTGTCGGCGGACAGCCGCGGATATGCAGGTCTACCGGTATGACGTCCTTCACGCCACCGGCTACTGCGTAGCTGCCGGCAAAGATGCCGCCGTCGACGGCGCACGCGCCCACCGCGACAACCCATTTGGGATCCGGGGTGGCGTTATAGGTGCGCAACAACGCCTCGCGCATGTTCCTGGTTACGGGTCCTGTGACCAGCAGCACGTCGGCGTGCCGCGGCGATGCGACAAAATGCAGGCCGAAGCGTTCGAGATCGTAGAAAGCGTTATTGAGTGCGTGGATTTCCAATTCGCAGCCGTTGCACGAGCCGGCGTCGACTTGCCGGATCGACAGCGAGCGGCCGAGCCTGGCGCGCGCCGCGCGCGCGACACCGCCGGCAAGCTCCGCCAGCGCCGCTTCGTCCGGCGCGGGCGCAGCTTCCGTCACCGAACCATGGATGAGACTTTCCAATAGCGTGCGGCGCATCAGAGATCGTGCCCCGAATACGAGCAGTTGAACGATTTGTTGCAGAGCGGGAAGTCAGCGACGATGTTGCTTTCGATCGCGGCTTCCAGAAGCGGCCACTGAAACCATGAGGCATCTCGCAGATGGCAGCGCTCGATCGAGCCGTCGTCGTTGAGCCGCACCCAGATCAGCACGTCGCCGCGAAAGGCTTCTGCCACGCCCAGACCTTCCCCGGCTTTCGCCTTGACTGGCACGGACAAGGCACCGGCAGGCGTGCGCGCGACAATCTGCTCGATCAAGGAAAGGCTTTGTTCGACCTCGCGGATGCGAATCCATATACGCGCATCGACATCGCCCGCCTCCAGCACCGGCATCTCGAACGACAGCGCGTCGTACGGCGCGTAACCTGGCGTCTTCCGGCAATCAAAGGCCCGGCCGGCCGCGCGCCCGACGTAACCGCCGGCACCGAACTGGCGTGCCAGCGTGCTCTTCACAATACCTGCGGTGACGGTGCGGTCCTGGATCGATGCCGTCTTGTCGTAAAGTTCGACAAGCCGCGGAAAGGCGCTGCGAATTTCGGCGATGAAGTCTTTCAGAATCTGACTGTCGCCATCGGCAAGGTCGCGTGTAACGCCGCCCGGCGCGATCATGTCCATCATCAGCCTATGGCCGAAGCACGCATTGGCTACGCGCAGCGTCCGCTCGCGCAGGATGCCGCATTGGGCGTGCATCATTGCGAAGGAGGCATCGTTGCAAATAGCGCCGATGTCACCGAGATGATGCGCGAGACGCTCAAGCTCGGCCATCAATGCACGCAGATAAAGTGCACGGGGCGGCGCCGTTATGCCCAAAGCGGCCTCGACGGCCTGTGCGAAGGCAATGCCATAGGCCACTGCACTGTCACCGGAGGTGCGGCATGCAAACCGCGCCGCCTTCTCCAGCGTCGCGCCGCGCATCAACGACTCAACGCCTTTGTGCGTATAGCCGAGCCGCTGCTCCAGGCGCACCACGTGCTCGCCATTGGCGGTGAAGCGGAAATGCCCCGGCTCAATCGTGCCGGCATGGACCGGGCCGACCGGAATCTGATGCAAACCCTCGCCCTCCACCGGCAGAAAGGGGTAAGGCTCGAATTTCGCTGTGCGCTTGAGTGGGCGTTTGCCGAGCGGATGACGCCTGTCCCAAACACCGAAATCAAGCCACGGCCTCACATCCGGCGCATCGATCGGCGTCAGGCCGAACAAGCTCGCAACAGCGCGTTCCAGCCGAATGGCCGGCGGATGGCGCTGCCCAACGCTCGGAAAGCTTCCGTCCTGAGTTTCATACGTCAGGACAGCAATTTCGCGACCGCTGTTGTCGATAAGCGCCATATGGACTGCGCTTGTGTCACCCCACAATCCGAACAGCGTGGCGCGGCCGTCCACCAGCCGATCAATTGCGGATCGCCATCCGTCATCACCGACACTAACGCGCGGCCAGGGACGATGTTTGGCAACCTTGGAACGTGTCGGAATCCCATCGAGCAGAGCCATCGCGGTCATCCCAAAAGCTTCGCGACGTTCTGGAACCCGGATACCAGCGCCGGCGGCAGATAGAAGCCCGCGACAAACACCAGGGCCAGATGGGCGAACATCGGCACGTAGGACGCTTCGGCCTTCGCGGTCGGCCCGCGCGGCTCGCCGAACACAATTGTGTTGAGTCGCAGGAATAATCCGCCGAGCGCAATCAAGATGCCCAGAACCAAAGCGATCGCCAGCCATGGCTGTCGGGCGAAGATTGACGACACCACCAGGAACTCGCTCATGAAGACGCCGAGCGGTGGCAGGCCGGCGATGGCCACAACACCGAGCACAAGGCCCCAGCCGAGCACCGGATTGCTCACCGTCAGTCCACCCATGTCCGCAATTTTCTGCGTACCCTTGACCTGCGCAATGTGACCGACCGCGAAGAAGATCGCCGATTTGGTCAGCGAGTGCATGGTCATGTGCAAGAGGCCGGCAAAATTCGCGAGCGGCCCACCCATGCCGAACGCGAACACGATGATGCCCATGTGCTCGATCGAGGAATACGCAAACATGCGTTTGATGTCGCGCCGCCGATAGAGCATCAGGGCCGCAAAGACACAGGATACAAGGCCCATGGTGACCATCAGCGGTCCGGGCGCGAGCGCTGCCGGATTGACGGCGAGCAGCATCTTGAAGCGCAACAGCGCGTAAAGCGCGACGTTAAGCAGAAGCCCGGAGAGCACCGCTGAGATCGGTGTCGGGCCCTCCGCATGCGCATCGGGCAACCACGCATGCAGAGGTGCAAGGCCGACCTTGGTACCGTAACCGAGCAGGAGGAAGACGAAGGCGACGTTGAGCAAAGCTGGGTCGAATTTAGCGGCTTGGGTAACCAGCACCGTCCAGACCATCGCGGACGCGCCTTCGCCAATCACCGGCCGCGCCGCCATGTAAACAAGGATGGTGCCAAACAGTGCAAGCGCGATGCCGACGCTGCCAAGGATGAAGTATTTCCATGCCGCTTCGAGCGCCTCGTGCGTGCGGTAGATGCCGACCATCATCACGGTGCTCAGCGTGGCAAGCTCGATCGCCACCCACATCAAGCCGATATTGTTGGCGACCAGTGCGAGGTTCATGCCGAACATCAACACCTGGTACATGGCATGATAGAAGCGGACGTAGAGCGGCCGCAGCCGACCGATCTTGATCTCGTGGCCGATGTAGCTCGCGCTGAAGGCGCTGGTAGTGAAGCCGACGAAGGTCGTCAGCACGATGAAGACCCTGTTGAGGTCGTCCAGCAGCAAGTAGGGCCCGGATTCCGGGCGCACGAAGAACAGCAACACCGCGGTGAGGAAGGTCGCGAGCGTGGCCACTACATTGAGGCGCGCCGTCAACCGATAGCCCGGCATGGCGGCGAGTACGACCGCTGCAACCGCCGGAATCAACAGTACGCCGGTGAGGGCGTCGAATGTCATCGCCGCTCTCCGCGGAAACGGTCGAGAGCTTGCACATCGACCGTGTCGAAGCGCTCGCGGATACGAAACAGGAAGATACCGATGACGATGAAGGCAATCAGGACCGAGAAAGCGACGGAAATTTCGACGACCAATGGCATGCCTTTGGCACCGGTCGCGGCGAGTACCAGCCCGTTTTCCAGCGACATGAAGCCGATCACCTGGCTGACAGCATTACGCCGCGTCACCATCACCAGGAGACCGAGCAGCACCACGGCCAGTGCGAAGGCAAGATCCTCACGCGCCAGTGGATCGGCGTCCGCCGTGACTCGCAGCATCACGACCATCGACAGTGCGACCAGACCGATGCCGAGCAGCATGGTAGGGCCAACACCGACCACCGTCTCGATTTCGCGGTGGATGCCAAGCCGCACGATGATTCGGTGCAGCGCCGTCGGAATGACGATCGCCTTGAACACCAGCGCGATGGCGGCAGTCACGTAAAGGTGGGGCGCATCCTGGACGAATGCTTGCCAGGCGACCGAGGCAGCAAGGACGACCGCATGTAGCGCGAAGATATTGAGCAGCGCGTAGAGTCGGTCCTGGTAAAGCTGCATGAAGCTCACCAGCACCAGCAGGCCGGCGAGCAGATGCGCAACATCGAAAGTCAGGCCGTTCATCAGAGACTCCGCGACACGAAGAGCAGAAGCGTCGCTAGCAGCCCGAGCATCAGCGCGGCGCCAAGGAATTGCGGCACGCGGAACACGCGCATTTTCGCGATGGCGGTTTCGAACACGGCAAGCAGGAAGCCGCCAGCGGCGAGCTTCAACACATAGGAGCCGATGCCGAGCGCGAGCGCTTGCGGAGTCGCCGGCGGCGAGGCAATGCCCCACGGCAGGAACAGGCAGGCGATGAGCGAGACGTAGAGCAAAAGCTTCAACTCGGCGGCGAGATCGATCAGCGCGAGATGCCGACCGGAGTATTCCAGCACCATGGCTTCGTGCACCATCGTCAGCTCGAGATGCGTCGCCGGGTTATCGACCGGGATGCGCGCGTTCTCGGCAATCGCCACGATAATGAGCGCGATGACGGCAAGCCCGAGCGAGACGCGAAGACCCACCGCCGAAGACAACATGAACGCAGCCATCGTGGTGAGCTGGGTCGAGCCCGCAATCAGCGCGAGCGTGAATACGATCATCAGCATCGCCGGCTCGGCAAGCGAGGCAATCATCACCTCGCGGCTTGCGCCGACGCCGCCGAAGGCGGTGCCGGCGTCGAGCCCCGCGAGCGCCAGGAAGAAGCGCGCGCTGCCGAGCAAAGCAATGATGGCGATAAGATCGGCTGACCAGGAGAACAGGAGGCCGCCACGGAAGGTCGGCACCAGCGAAGCCGCAACCCAGGTACCGGCGACAATGATATAGGGAATGACGCGGAACAGCCACGAGGCGTTCTCCGCCAGCACTACCTCTTTGCGCAGCAGCCGGACAAGATCGCGGTAGGGCTGCACCAACGGTGGGCCCTTTCGCCTCAGGAGGCGCGCCTTCACCTTGCGCACGAAACCGGTGAGCAGCGGCGACAACGCGAGCACCAGCAGCATCTGGACGCCCTGGAAGGCGATGTCGCGAACTAGGGCCATATCGCCAGCACCAAAAGCAGCAGCACCAGTGCCGCAAAGACGAGCGTGAGGTAACGGCGAATGGTCAGGAACTGGAGAACATTCAGATGTTCGGTCGCGAACGCGACAGCACCGGCGATCGGCGCATAGATGGCGTCCCAGATAAGATCGCGAATCTCGACATGCAGACGCGCGGGAGTGGTTAAGCCAGGCAGCGGCATTTCGCCAATTTCGCGCGCGCGGAATATGGTAGTGCCGTACACGCGCCGGATCGGCTGCACGAAACCCGACGCCGTGTATTGCGTCGCCGGATTTGGATCGGGGTAGCCGCAATCCCACGCTGGGCCGCGCCGCAATTTGTCGGAGGCAAGCCGATGGATGGCGAAGGCAGCCAGCGAGCCCGATAGCGTCACGAAAACGAATACAAGCAGCCCGTTATAAGAGCTGCGGCTCTCCGCGATCGGCACGATCGTGAGCCATTCGAGACCAACCTGATGCGGCATGCTCGCTCCGACCAGCGTCCTGCTGACTGGCGCCAGCACGTCGAGGAATAGGCCGGGCAGAATACCGGCGACGAGGCAGAGCGCGGCCAGGGCGTACATTGCCGCGAGTGAGTTGCTGTCTGTCTCCTGCGCCGCATTCGCGGCCGGTGAGCGCGGCCGGCCGAGGAAGCTGACGCCGAATGCTTTCACAAAGCAGGCCGCGGCAAGTGCGGCGGAGAGTGCCAGCAGTGCACCGACCGTGGGAACCAGGAACTTCAAGCCCCAGGACGGCAATTGTGGGCTGAGCAGAACAGCCTGAAACGTCAGCCATTCCGATACGAAGCCATTGAGTGGCGGCAATGCTGAAATTGCGACGCAGCCGACCAGAAACACGAAGGCTGTCTGGGGCATGCGGTGGATGAGACCCCCGAGATGCTCCATGTCGCGCTCGCCGGTCGCGTTGAGCACGGCGCCGGAGCCGAAGAACAACAGGCTCTTGAAAATGGAATGATTGAACACGTGCAACAGACCGGCAGTGAGCGCGAGCGCTGCAGGGACGTTCATGCCATACGCTCTGAAAGCGAGTGCAAGTCCCAGCCCGATGAAGATGATGCCGATGTTCTCCACCGTGTGATAGGCGAGCAGGCGCTTCAAGTCGTGCTGCATCAGCGCGTAGAGCACGCCCATAACGGCAGTGATGCCGCCGACACCGAGCACGACCATGCTCCACCACCAGTCCGACGGGCCGAGCAAGTCGAAGACGATGCGGATGAAGCCATAGATCGCGACCTTGGTCATCACGCCGCTCATCAGTGCAGAGACGTGGCTCGGTGCGGCGGGGTGTGCGAGCGGCAGCCAGACATGTAGCGGCACCACGCCCGCTTTCGAGCCCGCGCCGATGACGGTCAGAATGAGGATGAGTGCTGCCAGCCCGGCGGACAGGTGCGCGGCACGAATTGTCTCGAAATCATATTGGCCGTTGGCGCCCGCCATGAGGCCGAAGGCGAACAGCAGTGCCAACGTCCCGAAGCCCGCCATGAGCAGGTAGATGTAGCCTGCCCGAACGTTCTCGCGGTCGCGGTGATGCGCCACGACGAGAGCCCATGACGCAAGGGACATGAATTCCCAGGCGACCAGGAAGGTGAAGGCGTCATCGGCCAGCACCACCAGATTCATCGCCGCGAGATAGGCGGGATAAAACGGCAGCACACGATGCGGCGTCTCTTCATGGCGCCCGTAGCCAAGCGCGAACAGGCTCGCCGCCGCCCCGCCGAGATTGACCACCACCAGAAAAAATGCGGCGAGCGCATCGATACGAAAATGCGCGCCGAGCCAGGGCAGACCGAGCGGCAGCACCACGGCCGATGGCCGGACGTCGATTCGCGTCAGAGCGATTACGAAGAGTGTGGCCGTGACAATGAGACAGATGCCGTAAACCAGCTTGCCTCCGCTTTTGGATGCCGCAAGCACGATGGCAGTCGGCGCGAGCGCAAGCAGCACGGCGACACCGCCGAGCACGTGCACGACCGTCATTTGAGCCTCACCCCGCGCCCGCCGCCGCTCGAAGTCGCACCTTCGCCGATCAGTTCGATGCCATTGGCGGCGAGCGTCTCGACGAGTTTTACCAATGAATCCACGTTGCCGCGCACCACGCCCTCGCTGGCCTCCATACGCTGGATGGTCGGCAGCGAGAGTCCCGAGCGCTGAGCCAGATCGCGTTGGTCAATGCCAAGCAAGGCGCGCGCAGCACGCATCTGGCCGGCGGTAATCATGCGTATCGGAATCCGAAAACCCGGAGAAGAAAGCCTGGTGATGTGAAAAACATTGAAACAGAAATGTCAAGCCTGATAACTGATGTTTTGAACATCATTCAAGCTCGTCCTCGATGTTATGGAAGGTCCGCCAATGGCAGCGTTAGCAACGGGTTGCTGCTGCCCCGAAAGCGCGCGGTAGCTCAAACATTTCGGCTAGTACGCCACACCCAATTGCGTGAGAGATCAAACAATGTTCGCGTTCGTATGGCGCTGCCGGCTCCAAAACCTGATTTGCAATGCGCCGGTTCAGAGACCGGTTCCTAAGCGCCAAGCTTTTCACGCGACTTTGCACCGACGTTCAGTCGGATTGCGGTGTTACGAACCGATGCGGACCGAGAGGCCTGAACATCGTGCTCTCTGCTATTGAGGATTCGCCCGGCTACGAGCACACCCTTACAATACGCCGTTTCTGGAAAACAGACGGCTGCTATCCACTGCCATCGTTTGTGCGACTATCTTTGCGGCGTCAATTTTCGGATTCAAATTGCCAAACTAGCCGCAGATGAGTCGCAGAGATTCATCAGTCAATATGTCCATCGGGATTTTATAATATCCAGAGAGTGAAACGTGCGGTGGTTGCGAATTGCCTCAGCGGACCGTTGCGTAGAATATGCAAATGACAACGAACTCGAGTTCAATATTCCTACGGCAGCCGAGAGCGGGCATGCCTTCGAGAAAGTCTGCGAACTGCTGTCATCCGCAATTTCAAGTTGATTGCGGACGCCGGGCGGTGGAGATCGAACCAAGCCTCCAGACCGCGTTTCTCGGAAACGGGAATATTTCAAACTTCGGGCAGAGAATTTCGAGGAAATTCGCTGCCGTGAAAGCGATTTCGTAACACAAGAGACAAATCACTGATTAAAAAGCCCGCAGTTTGCGGGGGGTTGCGAAGAATCTCTCAAGAGCTTGAAATCACTGGGCTTTTTGGCTGGGGCGCCTGGATTCGAACCAGGGAATGCCGGAATCAAAATCCGGTGCCTTACCACTTGGCTACGCCCCAACAACCTGGATCCGGAGAATCGCCCGCTGCGATTCCTGGAAGACAGCGCGCGGCCGGGACCATAGCGGCGCAGCCGAACCTGATCAACGTCCCGCCCCGCCCATCCGGCAAAACGAAAAGCCCGAGCCCGCGCGTTGACCTCGCCCGTCCGCCGGATACATTCGGGCTCGCATGACATACCGCGCGCCCGTCGCCGACATCACCTTCGCGCTTCATCATGGCGCTGCCCTGAACGATGCATTGGCGGAGGGAATTTATGGCGATCTCGACGCGCAAACGATCAATGCGGTGATCGAGGAAGCCGGCCGTTTTGCCACCGACGTTATCGCGCCGCTCAACCGCGTTGGCGATAAATTCGGCACCCCGTTCAAAGACGGCGCGGTGACGATGCCGCCGGGCTGGAAAGAGGCTTATGCCGCGTGGGCGGCGGCCGGCTGGAACGGACTTGCCGCGCCCGAAGCGTGGGGCGGGCAGGGCCTGCCGCATGCCGTCAACGCAGCCTGCGTCGAGATGTGGAACTCGGCGTCGATGGCGTTCGGCATCGGCCCGGTCCTCACCATGGCCGCCATTGACGCGCTCGCCACCTACGGCGCCGACAGGCTCAGGCAGCAGTACCTGCGCAAGCTCGTCAGCGGCGAGTGGATGGGCACGATGCAGCTCACCGAGCCGCAGGCCGGCTCGGATGTCGGCGCGCTGCGCAGCCGCGCGACGCGCGCGGCCGACGGCAGCTACCGCATCACCGGTCAAAAGATATTCATCACCTACGGCGAGCACGACCTCACCGGCAACATCATTCATTTCGTGCTGGCGCGGCTGCCGGATGCGCCGCCCGGGACCAAAGGCATTTCGCTGTTTCTCGTGCCGAAATTCCTGCTCAAGGATGACGGCTCGCTCGGCGCGCGCAACGACCTGCGCGCGCATTCGGTCGAGCACAAGCTCGGCATCCACGCTTCGCCGACTTGCACGATGGTCTATGGCGACAATGGCGGCGCGACCGGCTTCCTCGTCGGCGAGGAAAACAAAGGCATGGCCGCGATGTTCACGATGATGAATCGCGCGCGGCTGGCGGTCGGATTGCAGGGGGTCGCGATTGCCGAGACGGCAACGCAACAGGCCGTCGCCTATGCACAGGAGAGAAAGCAAGGCGCCGCGGGGACGATCGTGCACTATCCCGACGTGAAGCGCATGCTGCTCACCATGCGCGCACTCACCCGCACCGCCCGCGTGATCTGCTACGCCACCGCGGTCGCCATCGACCGGTCGCAGCGGGCCAAGTCGGAACAAGCGCGCAAAGCCGCGCATGAGCGCGCCTCACTGTTGACCCCCGTCGCAAAAGCGTTCTCCACCGACATCGGCGTCGAAGTCGCCTCGCTCGGCGTGCAGGTGCACGGCGGCATGGGCTACATCGAGGAAACGGGCGCCGCTCAGCACTACCGCGACGCACGCATTGCAGCCATTTACGAAGGCACCAACGGCATCCAGGCGCTCGATCTGGTGACGCGAAAGATTCCGCTCGATGGCGGCGCGGCGGTCAAAGGCTATATCGGCGAATTGCGCCGTACAGTGGATTCGGTGCGGGCAAGCAACAATGCCGCCTTCGGCGAAACTGCAGCGCGGCTCGGCGAGGCCGTCGGCAGTCTCGAGCGCGCCACACAGTGGCTGTTGACCCAGAAATCGCCCGATGCAGCGCTCGCCGGCGCATCGCCCTACCTGCGGCTGTTCGCTAACGCGGCGGGTGGCTGCCTGCTGGCGGAAGAAGCCCTGGCAAGCTTGCGCACGGAAAGCGGGGACGCCGCGCGGACGGCGCTCGCGCGCTTCTTTGCCGAAAATCTTGCAGTCCAGTCAGCCGCGCTGGAACGCACCGTAACGGAGGGCGCCGACAGCGTTAACCAGTCCGACGCCGCCTTGCTCAGCTAAGCTCCAGCCGCGCCGCTACAGCGGCTTGAGCCCGGCCTCGATCTGGGCGCGCCTCTCCTCTAGAAACGGCGGCAATACCAGCGTCTCGCCAAGCTTGTCCAAAGGCTCATCGGCGGCGAAACCGGGCCCTTCAGTTGCAATCTCGAACAGGACGCCATTCGGCTCACGGAAATAAAGCGAGCGGAACCAGTAGCGGTCGATCTTGCCGCTGTTCGGAATCCGCATCGCATTCAGCCGCTCGGCCCAGGCATCATAGTCCGCATCAGGCGAGCGGAACGCCACGTGATGCACGCCGCCCGCGCCCGGGTGCGCTCGCCGCAAGTCCGGCCGCACGGCCACGTGCAATTCCGCGCCGGGTCCCTCGCCGCCCATACGATAGACGTGCACGCGGTCCTTGTTCGATTCCGGATGGGC
>DASSRW010000111.1:0-6072 GCA_035701545.1 Pseudolabrys sp. | reverse complement strand
GTGAAAGGACCATATGCGCGACGAGATGACCGACAAAGAAGAGTTGGAGGCGATTGCGCGCATCAAGCGGCTAGTCGTGCGCGGCTCGCTACCCTCGAGGACAAGCGCGCAAACCTGGCGGCCGATTTCATCACTCTGGGGGGATTTGCGACCAGGAGGTCCAGAACCGCCCAAGCGGTGCGGTTTCACCCTCCTGGGGGGAAGGGAGTCGATGATTTTATTCCTAGACAGCGTGACGCTGCTCTGCTAGTCTTACGCCATCCTGCGGCGCCCTGCCCGCCGCGGTCCTCTCGCCCGAAAACATCCGATCTCAACCTGACGTGGAGCATCGCCATGGCGCGATATACGCCTGAATTCATTGCGCTCTTGCGCCGCCGGTACGAAGAAACCGATCAGTCGCTGTCCTCCCTGGCGTTGGAATTCGACATCTCGGAGCGAACCATCTGCCGGATGGTGGTGCGCGAAAACTGGAAACGCCGCGCGGATCGCCCGCCGCGCACGCTTTCGCCCGCGCAACAACTGCTTGAAGAAGCTCGCGCCCTCGAGCGGCGTCTCCGGCGTGCTGAACGAAAAAATGATGCGACCGACAAAGAAGAGCTGGCAGCGATCGCGCGCATCGAGCGGCAGGGTCATGCGCGGCTCGCAGCCCTCGAGGACGAGCGCAATGCGCCCGATGCGCTCACACCCGCGGCAGGCGAGCGCCGCTCGCGTTCGCTTGCGATGCTCGCCGAAGCATTGATGACGATGCACGCCTTGCGGAGAGACCGGTTTGGCGTTCACACGCGACGACCGGCCGGCTGACGCATCCTCGGCCATCCGGCGCACCAGTTGCTCGAAAGAGATGCCGGCGCGCGGCCATGTGCCACTGGTGCTTCAATGAGATTGCAAAGCTCTGGCATCGAGCATGCAATTGAAAGCAAGATGAGCGCCGCCGCGGTCTCGTGCGTGCCCCGATAGATCGGATGTTTACATGGACTTGCCCTACCTCATTTCGATCTGGCTGCTGCCGGTACTTATAGCCGTCACCTTTCACGAGGCCGCCCACGGATACGTTGCCCGTTTCCTGGGTGACGACACCGCCTCACGGCTCGGGCGCGTCAGCCTCAATCCAATCCGGCACATCGACCTGTTTGGTACAATTATTCTGCCGGGGCTGCTGTTGCTCGCGCGCTCGCCATTCCTGTTCGGCTATGCCAAGCCGGTGCCGGTCAACTTTCGGGCCCTTCGCAATCCGCGGATGGGCATGGTGCTCGTGGCGGCGGCGGGACCTGCAATGAATATTGCGCTCGCAATTCTCGCTGCCTTGAGCTTCCACCTGCTCGTCTATTTGCCGCCGACGGCTGCGCGCTGGACCGCGTTGAATCTCAAGAACGCGCTCATTCTCAACGTCGTTTTGGCGGTCTTCAATCTGTTCCCGCTGCCCCCACTCGACGGCGGGCGTATTGCGGTCGGCTTGCTTCCCGGCATTCTGGCCAAGCAACTTGCCCGTCTCGAGCGCTACGGGATGGCGATCCTTATCGCGCTTCTCATTCTTTTGCCGCTGCTGGGCTCGCGATTGGGCGTGGACCTTGGTTTCGTGTCGCACGGCATCGCACGGGCAACGGACGCCGTTCTCAGAGTCATCCTGCGAGTGACCGGCAACATCTAAGTCGTTGTGAAGTGATTTCGCCGGCGCCGGCGAAATCATCCGTGGCGGAAAACCCGTCAGCGGTTGAGCGATGCGTCCTCGACCATCCAGCGCACGAGCGCCTCGAACGGCATGCCGGCGTGCGCGGCCATTTCCGGCACCAGCGAGGTCTCCGTCATGCCGGGCTGCGTGTTCACCTCGAGGCAATAGAGGCCGGCCCTGCCGGCGCGCGCGTCGTCGTAACGAAAATCGGCGCGGGTCACGCCGCGGCAGCCGAGCGCGCGATGCGCCGCGAGCGAAAGACGCCGAACCTCCTCGTAGACATCAGGCGCGATCGGCGCCGGCAGCAGATGTTTCGATCCGCCGGGCGCATATTTGGCCTCGTAATCGTAGAACTTCACGGCCGGGACGATTTCGATCACGCCGAGCGCGCGGTCCCCCAAGACGGCGCAGGTCAGCTCCTTGCCGGGAATGTACGGCTCGACCAATACGCGGTCGCCAAACGGCCAGTCGGCGCGCGTCAGTTCCTGCGGCGGGTGCTGGTGGTCCTCGCGCACGATGAACACGCCGACGCTGGATCCTTCCGCGATAGGCTTGATCACATAAGGCGGCGGCAGCAGGTGCTTCTTTCCGGCGTCGGCGCGGGATGCAACCGTGCCGCCCGGCACCGGCACGCCGGCGGCCTCGAGCACAGGCTTCGCCATGTCCTTCTGCATCGCCAGCGCGGAGGCAAGCACGCCGGAGTGGCTGTAGGGAATGCCGAGGATTTCGAGCAGCCCTTGCAGCGTGCCGTCCTCGCCGGGACGGCCGTGCAGGATGTTGAGCGCGACGTCCGGCTCGAGCGCGCGCAGCTTTGCCGCAATGTCGCGGTCGACGTCGATGAGGCTGACACGATAGCCGCCGCCCCGCTCGAGCGCGGCCGCGCACGCCTTGCCGGAGCGCAGCGACACCTCACGCTCGGCCGACCAGCCTCCCATCAGAACGGCGACGTGCTTGCTGGCGCTAATGGCGGCCCTCCGAATCAAGGCTTACAATCGCCGATTTGGCGGGGGCATCCTAGTCAAAATATCCTTCAGCAAATTTCGCCTTCGCCGATGGGGAGGTGAGCCGTGATCGAAAAGTGGCTGGACTTGCCGGAGGCCGGCGTCTTCGGCGTGCTGGCGGTGCTTTACGGCGTCGCCGCTCTGCTGATCGCGTGGCTCACTTTCGGCAAGCCGTTCGTCGACCGCGTGCGCGCCATTGACGGCGTGGTGGCGCCGTTCTTTGGCGCCGCCAGCGTGCTGTTCGCGCTGCTGACCGGATTCCTCGCCAACGACATCGCCACACGCAACGCCCAGGCGCTGCGCGCCGTGCAGGTGGAAGCGAACGAATTGCAGAACGTCTTCACGCTGAGCGTGGCGTCGGCATCCGACATGCGCAGCATCCGCGCCGCGCTGCTCGCTTACGTCAAATCGGCCATCGCCGACGACTGGCCGGCGATGGAGAACGACGAGGGCGCGGCGAAGACGGAGGCCGCCTACAGCGAATTGCTGCACGAAGTCAGCGATCCGAAAATTGCAAAAGAATCGGGCGAAGCCGTGCACGCCGCCCTCCTCAACGCAACCGTGCGGGCCGGCACTGCGCGCTCCGACCGCATCGCGCTCGCATCCGACCGGACGACCTCGTTCAAATGGGAAGTGGTGCTCGTTCTGGGCGTGATTACGCAGATTTCGATTGCTATCGTGCATTTGCAGCGCCGCGGCGCGCAGATTGCGGCGCTGACGGTGTTCTCCGCGGCCGTGGTCGTGACGCTCGGCTTGATTGCGCTCCAGGAGCGGCCGTTCGGCGGCGCGTTCGCGATCGCGCCGGCGTCGTTGCAGGAGTTTGTCAGGCTGCGCGGCGGCGGCTGAGGCGCAGCCGGAGTCGCCGCTCGTCCCCGCTTGCGGGGAAAGGGCGGAAGGTGATTCAACCTTCGCGATCGCCCTCTAAAGCGTGATCGCTTGATATTGAATCGCGCTGCTTGACATGAAGCGCCACGCGTGAGGGCGGGCTCCCTCTCCCACCCGAACTCGGGTTTACCCGAGTTCGGGCACTTATAGATTGTCGAAGTGGGATATATCCGACTTCGACTGGGGAGAGGGTTGGGGTGAGGGGGGTAAATGACTCTCGATGGCCTGTTCCCCCTCACCCGGATCGCGTTTCGCGATCCGACCTCTCCCCACAGGGGAGAGGTGAACAGTGCTTCGGGCGATTCAATCCAAAGAAAACTTGCGTTAGCGCGGGACGCCGATCCGCTTGATTTCCCATTCCAGATCGACGCCGGAATTCGCCTTCACGCGCGCGCGCACGGTTTCGCCCAGCGTCTCGATATCGGCCGCCGTGGCGTTGCCGAGATTGATGAGAAAGTTGCAGTGCAGGTCGGAAACCTGGGCGCCGCCAATGGTGAGCCCGCGGCAGCCGGCGGCCTCGATCAGTTGCCAGGCCTTGTGGCCGTCCGGATTCTTGAACGTCGAGCCGCAGGTCTTGTTCTTCGGCTGGCTCGCTTCGCGCTTTTTCCTGATGTCGGCCATCTCGGCGGCGATGTCCGCCGGATCGCCGGCGCGGCCCTGAAACAGCGCCTGCGTGAAAATGATGTCGTCCGGCACCGTGCTGCGGCGATAGGAAAATCCCATCGCCGCGTTCGTGAACGTGCGCGCATTGCCTCGCCGATCCAAGCCCCGCGCCTCGACGAGAATATCCTTCGTCTCGCCGCCATAGGCGCCGCCATTCATGCGCAACGCGCCGCCGATCGAGCCGGGGATGCCGCTCAGGAACGCAAGCCCCGCGACGCCCCCCGCCTGCGCCGCACGCGCAACCAGCACGTCGAGCACTGCTGTTCCGGCGCGCACGCGATGATTTTCTTCGACAGCGATCTCGCCGAACTTGCGGCCGAGCCGCACGACGACACCCGGCACGCCGCCGTCGCGGATGATGAGGTTGGAGCTCGCGCCGATCACGGTGAGCGGAATGTCGGCGGAAAGGTTTTGCAGGAAATAGGAAAGATCGGCGTCATCCTCCGGCATGTAGAACGCCTGCGCAGGACCGCCGGTGCGAAACCAGCTCAGCGACGACAGCGGCTGGTTGGCGATGAGACGCCCCCGCAGCGCGGGCATCGCCGCTTTCAGCGCGGGAACGATGTCGGGGAAGGTCATTGCCGTAATCCGTCATCACCGGGCTTGTCCCGGTGATCCCGATAGGGAACGCACTGCCATCCTGAGCGAGATGGCCGGGACAAGCCCGGCCATGACGAATGACGGATGCTTTGTCCCTTCAATTTCCCAGCGCCTTCAATTCGTCCGGCAACGCGTAGGCCCATTGCGTGATCGAGCCGGCGCCGAGGCAGACGATGTAATCGCCGGGTCTGGCGAGGCTCTTGACGATCGACGCGAGCTTTTCAGGGCCGTCGAGCGGAATGACCTGCCGATGCCCGCGCGCGCGCAGCGCCGTCACCAGGCTGTCGCGGTTGGCGCCTTCGATCGGCGCTTCGCCCGCCGGATAGACGTCGGCGACGATGACGGCGTCGGCGTCGTTGAAGCAGGTCGAGAACGGCTCGAACAAGGTTTTCAGGCGCGTGTAGCGGTGCGGCTGCACGACCGCGATCACCTGCCCTTTCGCCGACTCGCGCGCGGCCCGAAGCACCGCCGCGATCTCGACGGGATGATGGCCGTAGTCATCGATTATGACGGCGCCGTTCCATTCGCCGACGCGGGTGAAGCGGCGCTTGACGCCGCCGAACTTCGACAGCGCCGCGCGGATCTTCTCGTCTGAAATGCCGAGCTCGCGCGCGACCGCGATCGCCGAGGTGGCGTTGAGCGCGTTGTGGCGGCCGGGCATCGGCAGCTCGAGCTTTTCGATGGCGTGGACGACCTCGCCCTCGCGGTTGCGGAACAGCACGGAGAATGTCGATTTGCCGTCGATATGATCGAGATCGGCGAGCCGCACGTCGGCCTGCGGATTTTCGCCGTAGGTGATCGTGCGCCGGTCGGTGACGCGGCCGACCAGCCGCTGCACGATCGGATGATCGGTGCACATCACCGCGAAGCCATAGAACGGCACGTTGTCGACGAAGGCAAGGAACGCATCCTGCACTGCGGCGAAGGTCTTGAAGTGATCGAGGTGCTCGGCGTCGACGTTGGTGACGATGGCGACGTCCGCGGGAAGCTTGAGGAACGTGCCGTCGGACTCGTCGGCCTCGACCACCATCCACTCGCCGGCGCCGAGCCGTGCGTTGCTGCCGTAGGCGTTGATGATGCCGCCGTTGATGACGGTCGGGTCGAACTGGCCGGCGTCGAGCAGCGCCGCCACCATCGTTGTCGTGGTGGTCTTGCCGTGGGTACCGGCGATGGCGACGCAGCTTTTCAGCCGCATCAGCTCGGCGAGCATCTCGGCGCGGCGCACCACCGGCAGCCGCTTCGCCCGCGCCGCCA
>DASSRW010000110.1:0-11285 GCA_035701545.1 Pseudolabrys sp. | reverse complement strand
GGTCGACGCTTCGAAATATCTCAATCTCAGCTATCTGCCCAAGCCGTGCGCGATGTGAACCGGCCGAAAATCGAAGTCTGCCGGCTCTCGAAAACCTACACGACCGATCGCGGCGCCGTGCCGGCACTGCGCGACACCGATCTCGCCATCGCCGAAGGCGAATTCGTGTCGATCGTCGGCCCGTCCGGCTGCGGCAAGAGCACGCTCCTCTACATCGTCGGCGGCTTTCTTTCGGCTGACGGCGAGGTCCTGATCGACGGCAGGACGGTGGCAGGCCCGGGCACCGACCGCGGCGTTGTCTTTCAGGAATATGCGCTTTTTCCCTGGCTCACCGTCCGCGGCAACATCTCCTACGGCCTCGAGCGGCAGGGCACGGCCGCCAGCCAGCGCACGCCGATCGTCGAGCGGCTGATCGCGTTGATCGGGCTGAAAGGCTTCGAGGACCGTTACCCGCGCGAGCTTTCTGGCGGCATGAAGCAGCGCGTCGCGATTGCGCGCACGCTCGCCTGCGATCCGGCAATCCTGCTGCTCGACGAGCCGCTCGGCGCGCTCGATGCGCAAACACGCGAGATCATGCAGGACGAATTGCTGCGCATCTGGCTCAACACGCGCAAGACCGTTCTGATGGTGACGCATGACGTCACGGAAGCGGTCTATCTCTCCAACCGCATTTGCGTCATGTCGGCGCGGCCGGGCCAGATCGTCGAAGAATTCACGGTCGATCTCGACCGCACCAAGTCGCGCGAGGATATCTTCCTCTCCGACGCCTTCAACAAGGTGCGCAACGACGTCTGGCTGTCGGTGCGGCGCCAGGCCCTAGCCGTGGAGCAAACGTGATGGCGCGGCCCGATCTCAAAGGCTGGGGATGGCGCGTCGTGCCGCTCGTGCTGATCGTCGCGGTGTGGCAGCTGCTGAGCGGGACGAAATTCATCGATCCGGCTTTTCTTCCGCCGCCTTCGGCCGTGCTCGCCGCGTTTGCCGACCTGCTCTCGGGCGGCGAAATCGCACAAAACCTTCTGATTACGTTGTTTCGTTCGGCGGTCGGGCTCGTGCTCGGCGCGATCTCCGGCGTGTGGATCGGGCTGATGATGGCGCGCTCGCCGATTTTCCGAGCTTACGTGGCGCCGATCGTCGGCGGCACCTATTCGCTGCCGAAATCCGCGCTCATTCCGCTGTTCGCGCTGTGGTTCGGCATCGGCAACGTCACCGCGATCTGCGCCGTTTATCTCGCCTGCCTGCTGCCGATGATCGTGAACACCTACCACGGCGTGGTCACGACGCCAAAAGTGCTGACCTGGAGCGCGGAGGCGCTCGGCACCGGCCGTAAACAGATGCTCACGCGCATCTATCTGCGTCATGCGCTGCCGGACATCTTCACCGGCCTGCGCATCGCGCTTGGCTTCTCGTTCGTGCTGGCGATTTCAGCCGAGATGATCGCGTCCTCGAGCGGCATCGGCAAGCTGATGTTCATGTATGGCGAGAACGGCACCTACGATTACATGTTCGGCGCGCTCGCCTGCATCATCATCGTCGCGTTCCTGGCGGACCGCGCGATGCTCGCCGTCAGCGCCTGGTGCCTGCGCTGGCATGAATCTGCCGCCCGCGCGGAAACGGCGTAAGGAACGTGCGATGACCGGACAGCACGCCAGCACGTTTTCCCTGCGGCTCCGCTCGGCAATCTCGGTGCTGATTCTCCTGTCGGCCTGGGAGATCACGGCACGCCTGCAACTGACCCCGCCATTGTTCCTGCCGCCGTTTTCCGTCGTCGCCGTCCAGCTCGGCCGCTCGATCGGGGACGGCACGCTCGTCGCCGATCTCGCGCTCAGCCTTTACCGCACGTTCGCCGGCCTCGCGCTCGCGACCGCGGTCGGCGTCTTCACCGGCATGCTCATGTCGCAGAGCCGCTTCGTGCATTGGTTCGTCGATCCGATCGTCGCTCTGGCGTTCCCCTCGCCCAAGATCGCATTCATTCCCGTTTTCATCCTCTGGTTCGGCATCGAGAGCCTGTCCAAGATCCTGCTGGTCGCTTTCGCCTGCGTTTTCCCCGTCGTTATCGGCACCTACAGCGCCGCGCGCGGGGTCGGCAGGATTTTCATCTGGTCGGCGTCGTCGCTCGGAACGAGCCGGACGGCGCTGCTTCGCCGCGTCATCCTGCCCGCCTGCTATCCGCGGATTTTCGCGACGTTGCGGATCGCGTTGCCGGTCGCGCTCATCACCACCTTCACCGCCGAGATGGTTGCGGGCGGCGGCGGCATGGGAGCGACGCTCATCTACTCGCAGCGTTTCTTCGACAGTCCCACGGTCTACGCCTACATCCTCGTCATGCTGTGCGTCGGCCTCGTGCTCGATGCGGCCATGATCAAATTCCAGAGCCGCTATCTGGCGTGGGCGGAATGAGCCGCGGGGCGCGGAACCGGATCCCGCCGGCGCCGTTGCCTTGAGCGCAGGTCAAGCGTCAACCGGACGAAGCGGCGTCAGGCGGACGTGGTTGATTTTTCCGGTTTCTGGCCACGGCCAACGAATCGGCACGCGCACGCCTCGGCCGCTCTTGACCGCGACGCCTCGCGGCCGGCTCACGCGGGCCGCGCCGCGGGCGCGTCACCGCCTTATCAGCGAACGAGGGACATGAACCATGAGCGAGGCCAAGGTAACGACCAATCACGCGACCATCAAAAAATGGGCCGAGCAGCGCGGCGGCGTGCCGGCCGAGGTGAGCGGGACGGCCGGCAAGGACGACACCGGAATCCTGCGGCTCGATTTTGAGCCGAAGGACAGCGAGCTTCATCAGATCAGCTGGGAGCAGTTTTTCGGCAAGTTCGACAAGAAGAATCTGGCGTTCATCTACCAGGACAAGACCGACGACGGCGCGGTCAGCCGCTTTCACAAATTCGTCGACCGCACATCGACGCAGCACTGATACGCGTTCAGCGCCGCCGCTTTTTCTGGCGCGCACGCAGCGGCAGAACGTCGGCCGATTTTTTGGATTTCGTCCCGGCGGACGCGGCGCTCTTCTTGAGCGCCGCCCTGAGCGTCACCGGTCGGCCATGCTTTTTCAGCAGATCGGCGAAGGCTTCATCGGCCAATTCCTGAAAGGTCATCATCCGGTCCTGCCCGAGCAGCTTGAGGGCAGGCCACGTTTCCTCGTCGATCTCGACACGTTTTCCGGGCATGCGTCACCTCGGCCGGTAAAACCGGAGGCGGCGGCTGATGGTTCCGGGAACGTCTTGATAGGCGCGACGTTGCCGCTGCAATCAAGCAAGTGTGGGCGCCATGTCATTTTTGCATGAAGACAAGATTGTTCCCGCCGACGATCTGACGGCCGAGAAGCCGCCCGAGTGCCCGCGGTGCGGCGCGCGCATGTGGCTCATCGTTTTCACCAAGACCACCTCCGACGAAGGCACCGACGGCTCCTACACCTACGAATGCAAGCAATGCGGCGCATCCACCACCATCGAGAAACCGGGCATTCCGGCGTAAGCATGCTCCACTGATTTCAGGCCGCGGCCTGACAGCATTTTCGCTCCAGCGCGCCGCCAAAAGCCCGCCGCACCGGAGGTGAGGCGGGCTCCACGTTTCTGCACGTTGCGGCAGCTTACGCCGCTTTGCGGTTCACCGCGCTTTCGGCGAGCGAGGTCAGTTTCTTGTCCGTCGCTTTCTCCTCGTCGAGATTCTGCTGGAGCAGGTTGGCGCAATCGCTGCGTCCAAGCTGCTTCGCCCACGCGACGAGCGATCCGTAGCGGGTGATCTCGTAATGCTCCACCGCCTGCGCCGCCGCGATCAGCGCGGCATCGAGCACCTGCTTGTCCTCCACCTCGCCGGCGACGTCTTCCGCTTCCTCGATGATGCCGTCGATCGCCGGGCAGTCGACGCCTTTGGCTTCCTTGCCGTGCAGGCGAAACACTTCTTCCAGCCGCTTGACGTGGTTCTTGGTTTCGCCGAGGTGGGTTTCGAAGCCTTGCTTCAGCGTCGGGTCTTGCGCCTTCTCGATCATTTCAGGAAGCGCGTTCACGATTTGCTTTTCCGCGTAGTAGATGTCGCGCAGTTGGTGGACGAACAGGTCGTCCATTGTCTTGATGTCGTTCGAAAACAGACTCATGTGAGTTCCTCTGGTTTGGAGCCGTGGTTCCACGCCCGCGAGAGCGCGTCGAAAGAGCAACGTGAAGTCGCTGGCGCGGTTCCTGTTTGGCGAATCGGAGTTTGCCTGACGCCGCATGCCCGCATTCTCACGGCGTAAATTCGGCAGCCGCGCGGAACGACCGTTCTTCCGGTGCGTTCGCCCCGTAAGGACGGCTGATCTTCGCGCTTTTTCAGGCCGCGGCGGCCGCACAATCACTCCGCTCAGCGAGGGGGACATGCCTCGACAGATGCCGCGACAGCGCAGGATCATGGGCCGCGTGATGCATGAGTTCGAGCACGGCGAACTCAGGAGCGGGCGCGGCGGCAAGGTGAAAAGCCGCCGGCAGGCGATCGCCATCGGCCTCCATGAAGCCGGCGCCTCCAAATACGAAAGCGACTACCAGAACCGCAAAAGTCTGGCGAAGACCGGGCGCAAGGAGGCGCGCGGCGAAACCTACCAGCAGGAGAGCGAGGGAAAATCGCACGTCGGCGCCAAAGGCCGGCGCGAAAGCAGCCCGGCCATGGGCGGCTCGAATGCGCGGCACCGGACCGCAAAGGGAAAGCGCGCAGCGCGCACGCGGGCGCGGAAAGGCAAGGTGACGTACGACGAACTCTATGCGCGCGCGCAGAAGCGGCACGTCGAAGGCCGTTCGAAGATGTCGAAGCGACAGCTTGAAAATGCGCTGCACCGCTGAAGAACAGGAGGGTGGCCATGAAAGTGAATGAGATCATGACGCGGGACGTCGAGGTTGCGAGCCCGAACGAAACGCTGGAGCACGCGGCCAAGGTGATGGCGAGCCTGGATGCCGGCGTGCTGCCGGTCGGCGAAAACGACCGCCTGGTCGGAATGATTACCGATCGCGACATCGCGGTGCGCGGAATCGCGCGCGGCAAGGGCCCCGATGCAAGGGTCGCCGAGGTGATGAGCCGCGATGTGAAGTATTGCTTCGAGGACCAGGACGTCGACGAGGTTTGCCGCAACATGGGCGAGATCCAGGTTCGCCGCCTCCCGGTAATCAACCGTGATAAGCGCCTCGTCGGCATCCTGTCGCTCGGCGACGTCGCGTTCGAGGGCGGCGACGGCATCGGGCAGACGCTTGGCCGCATTTCGCAGCCGGGCGGACAGCACACGCAGAGCGGCTAGCGGCCGAACCCGATCGAGGGCTCGGGCGTTCGACGATCAGCCTTTTTGAGAACGAATGGGTTGATCGATGCCGCTCGAAATCCTTGCGCTGAATTGCACGCTGAAGCCATCGCCGCAGCCGTCGTCCACCGAGCGGCTTTTGCGCGAGTTGCTCGCCGCCTTCGAGCAGCACGACGCGCGCGGCGAGATTGTGCGCGCCGCCGATTTCAACATCAAGCCCGGCGTCAGGTCCGATGAGGGCGACGGCGACGACTGGCCTGCATTGCGCACGCGCGTCCTCGCGGCCGATATTTTGATCGTCGGCTCGCCAATCTGGCTGGGGCAGCCGTCGAGCATCGCAAAGCGCGTGCTCGAGCGCATGGACGCCTTTCTTGGCGAGCGTGACGAGAAGCAACGCATGCCCAGTTACGGCAAGGTCGGCATGGCGGCCATCGTCGGCAACGAAGATGGCGCGCACCATGTCTCGGCGGAAATTTTCCAGGCGCTGTCGGAAGTCGGCTTCACCATTCCATCGGGCGGCGCGACCTACTGGGTCGGCGAAGCGATGGGAAGCGTCAACTACATCGACCTGCCGTCGACGCCGAAGGCGCTGACGCAATGGACGCCGATGCTCGCATCGAACGCCGCGCATCTCGCGGCGCTGCTGAAGCACTCGAACTATCCCGGTCGCAAAGCCGGGGACTGATCACGCACTACGCCATCACGCAACGAACGCCCGTTTCCGGATCAGCGGCTCGCCACGTTTGTCGGCATCCGGAATGCAATGACGCCGCGGAGGCTGCGCTCGCGCTCACGAACCGCATGATCGTCGTTGCCGGACTTGACCACCCAGCCGGTTTCAGTTCGCCCGGTGATGATGCCGACGTGACCGCGCCAGACGACGATCCTGCCGATGCCCGGCCCGCTGGCCGGCATGCCGTAGTGCGCCCAGTTGCGTGCGAGATTGTAGGAGCGATCGGCAACGCCGAGATAGTGCCGCATCCACCATCCGCACCATGCGCGCGGACGCGGATCGCCGCCGCTCGCAACCGGAGCGCGGCTTGCGACGCGCCGAGCACTCCTTCTGGCCGGAGCCGGAGAAGCCTTGGCGAAGGCGGAAGATGCTTTGGCGGAGGCGGGAGAAACAGGCGTGCAGCCGAAACGATTGCATTGGATTTGCGCGGCTGCGCTTCGAAGGTGATGATAACGGGTGGTGTAGTGATGATGATGAGCGGTGTGGTGATGGCGTGCAAATGCTGGAGTCGCGACGGTGCAGGCAAGCACGGCCGCGACGGCGGCGAGCCGTCGTTTCATCGCTAATGTCCCCTGTGCTGTTGAGGTGCTACGCGGTTACCAAATGCTGTGCCGCTCAGAGCAAAACGCTTGCTGCTGCCGCGGCAATTGACCCAACTTCACGTCTCAAATGCCGGCATCGAGAAATGGAAAATTGAGAAACCCCCGCTGCCGCGAAATGATCAACACATCGCACGTCCGATTGTTCCATGTCAAAAACTCCACGCATTACAGGCATTTATGTCGGCCCCGGATGCGGCTTTAGGCAAAAAATGTGGCGTGGCAAGGACTTTTTGCGCGCCTCATCCGCGCATCGAATTTATTCCTATGGCCCGACAAGCGCGTCGAGGCGCAGCGCGTCGAGCGGCGCCGCGCTCTTCTGATCGTTGTCGAAGTAGACGTAAACGTCGCGCCGCGCGCGCCGCCATCGTGCAATATGGCTTGCCCAAGCGTGCAGGGTCTTCGCCGGATGGCGTTCTTTGTACGCGCCGCCGGGGCCGTGCCCGCGCACGTAAACGAAATCCGCCGTCACCGTCCACGGCGCCGGCGCGTCGCGATGGTCGGAGATGCAGAGCGCGATGTTGTGTTGCCTGAGCAGATCGAGAATGTCATCGCAGTACCAGGCCGCGTCGCGGAATTCGAACGCGTAACGCCGCCGCGCCGGCAACAGCCGCAGGAAGGACGCAAGCCGCTCGCGGTTGACGCCGAATTGCGGCGGCAATTGAAAGAGCACAGGCCCGGCCTTCGGCCCGAGGATGTTCAGCCGCTCCTCGATCAAAGCGAGGCTGTTGCGCGAACGGCCGCTCAGCCTTTTCCAGTGCGTGATGAATTTCGAAGCCTTCCAGGCGAACACGAAATCGTCCGGCGTGCTCTCGCGCCAGCCGCGCACCGCCTCGAGACTGGGCGTGCGGTAGAACACGCCGTTAAGCTCGGCGGTGATGAATTGCGTCGCGTAGAACGCAAGATGATGCTTGATCAGCACCTCGCGCGGAAAGAACGGGCCGCGCCACGACGGGTAACTCCATCCCGACGTGCCGATGAACACCTTGCCCGCCACCATCCGGTACCATCGCTTGCGGACGTCAGGACGCGCTAGCACGGCGTAGCCGGATAAGGCGATCGATCGTCCGCGCTGGCTTGTTACGCCAAACGGAACCGCCCCGTTCCGAAGCTGCAGCGCATCATCCGCGCAACAATTGTTTGCCCCTGAGGAACATTCCCGTCGGCCGAAAGTTTCGCCGCCGTGTCTCGGCGCCGGCATCCTGCTTTGCGCCACAACGGAGGACCGAAAATGCGGACGATTCGAATGGCGGCCCTTGCCTGTTCGACGGCGCTTGTTGCGGCGGGTGCGGTTGTCGCGGCGCCGGCAGCAAGCGAGGCTTGCGGCGCGCAAAGCGCAAGCGCGGCATCGACGCTGCAGACCGCGCAGGCGGCGGACGATCTCAGCGCGCGCAAAAAGGCGCGAAAGCGGCACAGCACGACCGGACGCGGCACGCCCGGAAGCGAGAGTGGTGGAGGTGGCGGCAATAGCGGCGGCACGAGCGGAAGCGGCGCCGCCGGTGGTGGCGGCATGGGTGGCGGCGGAGCAGGAGCAGGTGCCGGTGCTGGAGCCGGTGCAGGCGGTGGCGGCGGGGCTGGCGGAGGCGGTGCTGGTGGCGGGGCAGGCCGTTAACATCGGCCGCTTTGACCATCAGGACACGACAGGTGAGCCTTCACGCTCACCTGTCGTTTTTCTTTAGCTATCGTTTCCAACGCGGCGCGAGCACCGCGACCGCTTAAGGCCCGAGCAGCAGTTGCGCCGCTTCCGTCTGCGGCGCCGCATCGAAATAACGTGCGGCCGCGGTCGCCACCAATGCGAAAAGCAGCGCCAGAATAGAAAATGCCGCGGCGCGGACAAGGATTGCCGCCGCCGACGGCGTTTCCTGCTGGACGATTCTCTGATTCCCAAGCAGCGTCATGATCGGTCTCCTCGATTGGGCAGGCGCGCGCCGGATAGGGGCGCCATGCTTTCCGAACGCTTTAACAGCGGAACGATCAAAGCACGTGTGAACGGGCTCACATTTGAGCGAAATCAATCTGCTGCGATAAGCGCCCTGCCGACGGAGCCCGCGCTGGCGGCTTAAAACCCACCGCGCCAGCCGGAAATCGGCAGCCATTCGGCTGTCAAGTGTACGATTACCCTGCTAAACACGTCGCTTATTGCTGTTCATATCCCATGACCAAGCCGCTTCCGCAGAGAGCCCCGTCGCTCAAGGACTTCCGCCGCATCGTCATCAAGGTGGGCTCGTCGCTTCTGGTCGACAGCGCGGCGGGCAGGCTCAAGCGCGACTGGCTCGACACGCTCGCCGCCGATATCGCGCGCCTGCACAAGGAAAAGAAGGACATCATCGCGGTGTCGTCCGGCGCGATCGCGCTCGGCCGCTCCGTGCTCAAGCTGCCGAAGGGCGCGCTCAAGCTCGAGGAAGCGCAGGCAGCCGCAGCGGTCGGGCAGATCGCCCTTGCGCGCGCCTGGGTGGACGCGCTCGGCGCGCACAAGCTCTCCGCCGGGCAGGTGCTGCTGACGCTGCAGGATACCGAGGAGCGCCGCCGCTACCTCAACGCGCGCTCGACCATCGCCAAGCTCGCCGAATGGCGCAGCGTGCCGGTGATCAACGAAAACGACACGGTCGCCACAACCGAAATCCGTTACGGCGACAACGACCGTCTCGCCGCTCGCGTCGCCACCATGATGAGCGCCGATCTTCTCGTGCTGCTCTCGGACGTCGACGGCCTTTACGACAAGCCGCCCGCGAAAGGCAGCAACGCGAAGCGCCTCGGGGTCGTGCCGCGCATCACGCCGGAGATCGAGGCGATGGCCGGCGCGTCCGGCTCCGAGCTTTCGCGCGGCGGCATGCTGACCAAGATCGAAGCCGGCAAGATCGCGACCACCGCCGGCACGCACATGGTGATTGCTTCGGGACGCGTGCCGCATCCGCTGAAGGCGATCGCCGAGGGCGCGGCCTGCACGTGGTTTCTGACGCCGGCCAATCCCGTCACCGCGCGCAAGAAGTGGATCGCCGGCTCGCTCGAGCCGCGCGGCACGATCACCATCGACGCCGGCGCGGTGCGCGCGCTGCGCACCGGCAAGAGCCTGTTGCCGGCAGGCGTCATCCGCGTCGATGGCGTCTTCGGCCGCGGCGACGCCGTGCTGGTGCGCGGGCCGGACGGCGCCGAGATCGGCCGCGGGCTCATTGCTTATGACGCGGAGGACGCCGAGAAAATTCGCGGGCAGTCTTCCGCCGACGTCAAATCGATCCTCGGCTATTCCGGCCGCACCGAGATGATTCACCGCGACGACCTGGTGCTGGGCGGCGAGTAGCCGGGCGGCGGCATCCGCCGGCTCTGCGGGAGCAAGGCGCGGTCCGGGAGCAAGACCCGTGTCAGGACAGCGATACGGTTCTATTCGCGGATCAAGGGGCCGCGGGCGCTTGCTCCGGCGTCAAACCGCGAAGGAGCGCTGTTGCTCCGGCGCTGTTCCGGCGTCCAAACCGATCGCTCCATTGCGCGGGGCCCCGGAACGATCCGCGCGCTTCCGCGTTAGGCGACAAGACGAAACGACGCGAAAACCGTGAAGGCGGCCGACGGGTCGCCCTTAGGCCCCAGCCCACCGGAGGCTGGGGCTTTTGTTTGGTACCTGACAAATTGCTGGAAAACCGCGACAATTTGGCGCTGGCCGCGCCCTTGCACAGGCCGTTTCGGCCCGGTTCACTTGCGTCCAAGAGCCGAGCGGATGCCGGATTTGCGCTTCGGTGCGCCCCATCCGGCGCCGCAAAGGGCCGATAAAAGCGCACACGGACGCATGAGGACTGCGTTACTCACCCCCAAGGGGCCCAAGCCGGGCCCTTATTTTTTGGCGATGAAATTCGTCGTGGGTCGGCCAATGGCCGAGCGCCGATGAAGCCGGATGGGCCAATCGGTCTTCTGCAAGCACCGCTCGGTCTTCTGCAAGCACCAAGGCCAATGCCAGGCGGCTAACGGCGCTCCAGGCGGCTAGCGGCGCTAGTGTCGGCCCCGGCGGCGCACCGGCCGCGCGCGGCGCGTGGTCGCCGCGGATTTGCGCGGCTGCGGACGCAAGGGGAGTCGCAGGAACGTCCCGTCGGGAAATTCCAGGTGACGCGATAACACCTGTACCTGGCCTTCTCCGCCGGGACGTCCCTCGATCACGAACTTGGTGCCAATTGGAAAACGGGTGGGGAGACGATGTGAACGGTACGCCATGACGAACTCCTGAGCACGCATGGAAGCGTGCCGTCCCAATGTGCACAGCTCTTGACCTGTTCCATTCGCGCGCCAGTTATCCACGTTATCCCCAGTTTGGTACGTATTTACCGTTTTCAGCCCTGAACTCGCCCGCGCCTCCCCGACGTGATAGGAAACTCAACCCATTCAGAGGCTTGCAGCATCGCTTCGAACCACATGACCGCGCCGCTCAAGACTGTCGATCAAGCAAGCGATATCGCAGCCGTCATGGCGGATATCGGCCGGCGCGCGCGCGCGGCCGCCCGCCTCCTCGCGCTGGCGCCATCCAGCCAAAAAGACAGGGCGCTCAAGTGCATGGCCGAGGCGATCCGATCGCAAAAGGCCGACATCTTGGCCGCCAATGCCGAGGACGTGGCGGACGCGCGCTCCTCCGGCGCGAGCGCTGCCTTTGTCGATCGGCTGGCGCTGACGGACGCCCGTATCGAGGCCATGGCCGCGAGCATTGACGTGGTGC
>DASSRW010000109.1:0-29336 GCA_035701545.1 Pseudolabrys sp. | reverse complement strand
ACTTGGAAATCGAGACGTGGAATTGCTCGCGGATGCGCGCATAGGCCCCGGTGACATTCGCCGTGAACGCGGCGCCTGCGGCGGAAAGCGACGGCAGCGAAATCCCGCGGCCGGCGGCAAGCGCGCTCATCAGCATCTTCCAGCCCTTGCCGCATTGCTCGACGCCACCAATGACATGATCGATCGGCAGGAAAACGTCGTGTCCCCAGTTCGGGCCGTTCTGGAAAACGTGCATTGCCGGCAGGTGACGCCGCCCGATGCTGATGCCGGGCAAATGAGTGGGCACCAGCGCGAGCGTGATGCCGATATCCTCTTCGTTGCCGATGAGATGATCGGGATCGCGCAGCTTGAACGCGAGGCCGAGCACCGTCGCAATGGGGCCAAGCGTGATATAGCGCTTGTGCCAGTTCAGACGAATGCCGAGCACCTCTTTGCCCTCAAACGTGCCGCGGCAGACGACGCCTGAGTCGATCATCGACGCTGCATCCGAGCCCGCCTCCGGACTGGTGAGGCCGAAGCAGGGAATTTCCTCCCCACGCGCAAGACGCGGCAGCCAATAATCGCGCTGCTCCTTGGTGCCGAACTGCATCAGCAGTTCGCCGGGGCCGAGCGAATTCGGCACCATCGCAGTCACCGCGACCGTGATCGAGGCTGACGATAGTTTTCGGATCACCTCCGAGTGGGCGTACGCGGAAAAGCCGAGGCCGCCGTATTCCTTCGGGATGATCATTGCGAAGAAACGATTGCGCTTCAGGAAATCCCAAACCTCCGGCGGCAGATCATGCCATTCCCAATTGACCTTCCAGTCGTCGACCATCCGGCACAGCTCTTCGACCGGGCCGGCAAGGAATTTCTGCTCTTCGTCCGACAGGCGCGCCGGCCTGAACGCCAGGAATTTCCGCCAGTCGGGATTGCCGGTGAAAAGGTCGGCGTCCCACCACACATCGCCGGCTTCGATCGCCTCCCGCTCGGTGTCCGACAGGCTCGGCAGCGCGTGCTGCGCCATGCGGAAGATGGGCTTGGTGAGGACGTCCCGGCGAAAGGAGGAATTGGGCATTGGGGACTTCGCTTTTCTGGCTTCTATTGGAAGCCGCGATCGGGGGAAGGTTCCGCGAAGACTATGGGTTTCGGGCGCTCCGGCATTTAGACTTTAGGACCTGACGCTTTGCGATTGAAGCGGCCGCTGTCCACTCACGGACGGCAGCGGCCGACTCACAACCCAAACTAGCACGCCTGCGCAGGTACCCGGTCCATGCTCGACAGGATCAAAGAATACATCAGTGGGGCCATTCTTCGGTATCTTTCCAAGCCCACGGTCCGTTATGCGCCGTTTTTTGCGCCCGATCCGGAGGTATTCCGCCGCGCGCTTGAGCCCGGCGATATCCTGCTGATCGAAGGCAACACCCGGCTCAGCGCCATCATCAAGTTTTTGACGCAGTCCACCTGGTCGCATGCGGCGCTCTACGTTGGCGAGCGGGCCGACGACCGGGGCTCGAATCACACCGACGATCCTAACGCCGAGCCCAATGTCCTGCTGGAGGCCGATGCGGAAATCGGCGTTGCCACCGTGCCGCTGTCGAAATATCGCGACTACAACAAGCGGATCTGCCGTCCCGTCGGGCTCAGCGACGAAAGCAAGCGGCAGGTGATCGAGTACGCGCTCGCGCGAATCGGAAAGCTCTACGACTCAAAGCAGATCGTCGATCTTGCCCGCTATCTCTTTCCATATCCGCCGGTGCCGGTCTGGTTTCGACGCCGGTTGCTGGCGATAGGCAGCGGCGATCCGACCAAGGCCATTTGCTCCACCTTGATCGCGCAAGCCTTCGCATCGATTCGCTATCCGATCCTGCCGGAACGGGCGATCGTCAAAGGCAAGATTTATGGCGTGGCGCCGTTCGTGCAGAGCGAGGTCGCGCATATCCGCAAGCACGGCCTTTACACCCCGCGCGATTTCGACGTGTCGCCGTTCTTCGACATCATCAAGCCGATGCTTGAGGACGATTTCGATTTTCACACGCTGGTCTGGGCGCCGCCGGACTATAAGGCGGACACGATTCCGCCGAAGGTGAGTTGAGGCATTCTTTGTCGTCATTCCGGACGCCGCCAACGGGTTCGCGCGAGGCGCGGCCCGATGACACGCTCCGCGGCGATCCCGGAATCCATCCTCCGCAGCGCGGAAACTGGATGCCGGGTTCGCGGCCTGATGGCCGCGCCCCGGGATGACGGGGCAACAGCTAGCCTGCTTTCTTCGCCACCGGATGCGGGCGGCCGGCGGCGTCGACGGCGACATACGTAAAGAGCCCCTCGGTCACCTTGATTGCCTCGTCACCGATGCCGCGCCGGACCCAGCTCTCGATCTTCACCGCGATTGACGTGTTGCCGATGCGCTCGATCGCGCCGTAGCAGCTCACCTCGTCGCCGACCATGACCGGGCGGTGAAACGCCATGCCGGTGATGGCGACCGTGACGACGCGCCCGCGCGCGCAGCGCGTCGCCACCGTGCTGCCGGCGAGGTCCATCTGGCACAGGAGCCAGCCGCCGAAGATATCGCCGTGCGTGTTGGTGTCGGCCGGCATCGCAATCGCGCGCAGCGCCGGCTCGGCGGAGGGCGGCGTTTCGGTGGCGACGGACAACTGCGAATTCGGATCGGACATGGGCGGGAGGATGGTGCCGCACGGCGACTCAACCCAACATCCTGCCCTTATACGCGCGTCCGCCGCGCTGGCAACGGCCTCGCGCGGCGGACAAGCCTTGCGGCGTCTCTTGCGGTGGCTTCGATCACTCGCCGTTCTGCGCGACCTCGCGGCCGAGCTTGTTGAAGCGGGCCTTCTGCTCGTCGCTCAGCGACGCATAGAAGTCGTCGAGCGGCGCTTCGACGGTCTTGGCGGCGTCGATCATCGCCTGCAGGCGCTTCTGCATGGCATCAAGCCTTCCAACCGGCGTCAGCGGCGTTTCGTCCGGGCAGGCCGCCTGCAGGATGCTGACGGCCTTGTCGGTCGCATCTTCGAGGCTCGACAGGCTGTCCTCCTGCGCGTCGGTCGGCTTCACCACCTGCTCGATCTTGTCGATGGGCAGGTTGCTCAGGCCGGGCTTGGCCTGCTTGCAGTCAGAGGCGGAAGCCTGCGCCTGTTGGGCCTGCTCGTTGTTATTGCCGTTCTGCTTCGGGCCGATGTCGTTGAAGCGCGCCTTCTGCTCGTCGCTGAGTGAATCGTAGAACTTCTCCAGCGGCGGACGCACCGTCTGCACCGCCTGCAACGTCGCCAGCAGGCGCGCCATCATCGCCCGCAATCTTCCGGGCGGCGTGCGCGGATAGGCGTTGGCGGATGGGCAGGAGGCCTTGAACACGTCGGCAGCCTTCTGCGCGGCGGCTTTCAGGTCGTCGAGCAGCGCCTGCTGATCGGAAGTCGGCGCCACCGCCTTGGTGATTTCAGCGAACGGCCAGGCCGTGACGCCGCTGCCGGGATCGTTGCAGAGCGCGCGCACGGTGCTGGCCGTGCCTCGCGGTGCTCGGCCGCCGCTGGGCGCCGCTGTTTCGGGCGCGGCGTAAGCGTAGGCCTCCGGCGGACCGCTCTCGCCCCAGAACACGCCGTCGAAGAGATCGTCATAGGCGTAGGCCCAGTAGCCATCATCATAGCCATAGGGCCAGAACGTGTAGTCGAAGATGTCCGAATAGGCATAGGGCCAGAACACCGGGCCATACCAGCCGACGAACACCGCGCGGCGTCCATGCCGCCAGGCTCGGCGGGCGGCGACGGCCTCGAAGCGCCGGCCGTGCCGATCGTGCCGCTCGGCGCGTGCCGAAGCAAAGCGCGCTGCAAAGCGGCCCTGCCGCGCCGCCTGCGGCGTCAGGCGGTTTCCGCCGTTCAAGCGCTGCTCGCGCCGCGCCAGCCGCCGTTGCTCGCGCGCATTGTTGCGCGAGGCGGCGCGATTGGCGTTCCGGGCGTTCGGTTGAGCGGCGGTTGCCGGCGTGCGCGGATTCGTGCGGATGTTGGCATTCGCATTGCCGCGCTCGCGATTGCGCCGTTCTCGCACCGCTGTCGAGGCATTGCGCCGCTCTTGCCGTTGCTGCACGCGCTCACGGCGGCGTTCATTGCGCGTCGCGGCGTTGCGGAGATTGTTTCGCGTATTGGGCCGCGTCGCCGTTCGCGTTCGCTGCCTGACGTTCCGGTTGACGATGTGCGGCGCGGAGCGTTGCGGGCGCACAGCGTGCCGCGATGGGCGGGGCGCCGCGTTGTGGCGGGTGATACGCGGCATTGCGCGAACATGCGGGGCCGAGCGGACGTGAGGCGCCGACGGCCGCGCGACGTGCGTCATGCGCGGCGCTGCCCTTGGCGCCGCATGCATCGCCGGGCGCGGTGCTGCGCGCATTGTCGCGCGCGGTGCTGCATGAGCGGCGGGACGCGCGGGTGCAGCGTGTTGCCCGTGTCGATTTTGGCCGTTTGCGGTGAGCGGCACTGAAAACGCAGCCAGCGCAAGTGCCGCAGCGAAACAGATGTGAGCTCGCGTCATTGCATGTCCCTCATGTTGCCCCACGAGCGCCGTGAGCATTAAACGCGTGGGCGCTGAAACGCCGTCTGCGACAAAATGGAGCGATGAAAAGCCGGAACGAAAACGCGCGGTCGTGCGCGGCTGCTGTCAGGAGGCAGCTTGCGCGATCCGTCGGGGCCCCGTGCGCGCGGCCACTGATGCGGCCAGCGTCAACCTTGGCGTCCCGACGTTTCGATCCGCAGTTCCCACGATCTGTTATTTAAGCTATTGATCTGCCATAATTTTCCGGCAAGCCGCCAAGGCTTGCCGATGGAGTTCCAGACGGCGGTGAACCATTTAAACTGCCAAAGATTGTTGTATGGGCCATAGGGGCGGCAATACGCCTGCCAATCATGCTGATTGTGTTCTCAGGGATCGTTTTGGCGATCTGGATGTATCTGGTCTGCGCGCGCGGCGGCTTTTGGCTGTGCTCCGTCAACGATCGTGCGCCCGCGCCGGCGGCGGCGCACTGGCCCTCGGTGGCGGCGGTCGTCCCTGCACGCAACGAAGCCGATTGCATCGGCGCGAGTCTGGGCTCGCTTCTGCAGCAGGACTATCCCGGCCAGTTCTCGATCGTGCTCGTCGACGACGACAGCAGCGACGGCACCGCCGCAATCGCGCGTCAGACCGCCGAGGGCGGGCCTTCCGGCCGCGCGTTCACCATCGTCGCGAACGGCAATCTTCCAACCGGCTGGACCGGAAAGATGTGGGCGCTCAAGCGCGGCGCTGCCGTCGCCGAGGAAAAATTCAAGCCGGACTATCTGCTGCTCACGGATGCCGACATCGTCCACGCATCCGATTCGCTCTCCGCTCTGGTGGGCCGCGCATCGGCCGGCCGCTTGGTGCTGACGTCCTTGATGGCAAAGCTCCGCTGCATCAGCCTTGCCGAGCGCAGCCATGTGCCGGTCTTCGTCTATTTCTTTCAGATGCTGTTTCCATTCGCCTGGGTCGGGAAAACTCACTCGACGACCGCGGCCGCGGCCGGTGGCTGCATGCTGGTGCGCGCCGACGCGTTGCGAAATTCTGGCGGCATCGACGCGAGCCGCAATGCCTTGATCGATGATTGTGCGTTGGCGCGGCAATTGAAAACGCAAGGTTCGATCTGGCTCGGGCTGACGGAACGTGTGCGCAGCATCCGCCCCTACGAGAGCTTTGCCGACGTGAAGCAGATGATATCGCGCTCGGCCTACGCGCAGCTTCACTTCTCGCCCTTGCTGCTTGCAGCAACGATTGCCGGCATGCTGCTGGTCTTTGTGGCGTCGCCGGCGCTCGCCTTGTTCGCGCCGGGAATTGCGCGTTGGCTCGGCCTCGCCGCCTGGCTGCTGATGGCGGTTTCGTTTCAGCCGATGCTCCGCTTCTACCGCCTGTCGCCCTTGTGGGGCGCCGCACTTCCCGTCATCGCGCTGCTCTACACGGGTTACACGCTCGAGTCGGCCTACCGGCATTGGCGGCGGCGGGGCGGAAGCTGGAAGGGACGCGTTCACGTCAACGCGCCGAGTCTGCAATGACCACAAGCGCCGAGCTCAGGTCCGGCAAAGGCCACCGCGACGAAAATTTTCCGGTCGCATCATGGGTCATCAGGCGCAGGCACCGTCCGCCCGTTCTTGCATTCTATGAATTCGTGCGGGTGGCCGACGACATCGCGGATCATCCGACGCTGAAGCCAGGCGAAAAGCTGGCGAGGCTCGACCGCCTGGAAGCAAGCCTCCTTGGCGACAGCGATGCAGAGCCGCAGGGAATTGTGCTGCGGGCCATACTGCGGGAGCGCGGATTGTTGCCTCGCCATGCGCAGGATCTGCTGCGCGCCTTCAAGCAGGATGCCACCAAGCTGCGTTACACCGACTGGAATGACCTGATCGACTATTGCACGTATTCGGCGATGCCGGTCGGCCGCTTCGTGCTGGATGTACATGGCGAATCGCGCGGCACGTGGCCGGCATCCGACGCGCTCTGCGCGGCCCTGCAGGTCATCAATCATTTGCAGGATTGCGCGAAGGATTTCCGTGAGCTCGATCGCGTTTATGTTCCGCTGGACGCACTGTCCGCGCACGGTTTGACGGTGGACGCCCTGGCTGCCGCGCGCGCAAGCCCGGGCTTGCGAGCCTGCCTCAGCGAACTTGCGGCCCGCACCGGCGTTCTGTTGCAGCAGAGCCGCGGGCTGCCGGCGCTGGTGAACGACTCGCGTCTGGCGGCGGAGATCTCTGCGATCCAGGCGCTGGCCGAAAAGCTGGTTGCGATCTTGCAGACCCGGGATCCGTTGAGCGAGCCGGTGCATTTGAGCAAGCGCGCAATGGCCGCGACCGGCATGCGTGCGGTCGCGCTCTGCCTCCTGCGCCGCCCGTTCCGGACGTCTCCTCCTCTTGATCGGCCGCGCGCGCATGAAACCTGAAATGCAGGAGCCGCCGGAAAGCCCGCCGACGCCCGCTGCAAGGGCAGGCGGCAGTTCGTTCTATTTCGCGATGCGCATTCTGCCGCGCGAGCAGCGCGAGGCGATGTTCGAGGTCTATTCGTTCTGCAAGAGCGTCGACGACATTGCCGACGGCGAGGCGCCGCGGCCCGTTCGCCTGCAGCAGCTCGCCGAGTGGCGGGGGCGTATCGACGCGCTCTATCGCGGAGGAGTCCCCGCCGGCCTCGCAGGTCTTGCGCAAACGATCGCGCGATTTTCCCTGCGCAAGGACGATTTCCTTGCGGTCGTTGAGGGCATGGAAATGGACGCCTCCGAGGACATCCGGGCGCCTTCGCTCGAGCGCCTCGATTTTTACTGCGACCGCGTCGCCTCGGCGGTCGGGCGGCTGTCGGTGCGCGTCTTCGGCATGGATGAGCAGGACGGTATTCTGCTGGCGCGTCATCTTGGACGCGCGTTGCAGCTCACGAACATTCTGCGCGACATCGACGAGGACGCGGACGTGGGGCGTCTGTATCTGCCCAAAGAGGCACTCGAACGCGCGGGCATCGACACAACCGAACCGCGGCAGGCCGCCTTGCATCCCGCACTCGGCAAGGCATGCGATGTGGTGGTTGAGATCGCGCGCGGCCATTTTGCGAAGGCGGATGACGTGCTGGCGCGCTCGCCCAGACGCGCGACGCGCGCGCCGCGGATCATGGAGGCGGCCTACCGGCAGATGCTGGAGGAGATGGTCTCGCGCGGCTGGTCGCCGCCGCGCCGGCGCATTCACATCAGCAAGGCTCATCTATTACGGATAGCATTACGGCATGCGTTCATCTGAAAGCGGTACGGTTCACATCATCGGCGCAGGCCTTGCGGGGCTCGCGGCCGCGGTGCGGCTTGCGGGTCAGGGGAGGGCCATCGTCGTTCACGAGGCGACCATGCAGCCCGGCGGCCGCTGCCGCTCGTATTACGACCAAACGGCCGGAATGGTGATCGACAACGGCACCCATCTCGTGCTGTCGGGCAACCATGCCGCGCTCGCCTACGCAAAAGCGATCGGCGGGATAGGGGGGCTGAAGGGTCCTGACGCGGCGGAATTTTCGTTTATCGACATGAGCACCAATGCGCGCTGGACGGTGCAATTCAACGACAGCGTCATCCCCTGGTGGATTTTCGACAAGAAGCGCCGTGTGCCGCAGACCAGCGTCACAGACTACCTGCCGCTGGCGCGGCTCGTCTGGAATTCCGACGACAAGCCGCTTGCCAAGGTGATGAACTGCAAGGGTCCGCTCTACGAGCGGCTGATTGCGCCGTTCTTCCTCGCCGCGCTCAACGTCGAACCGGCGAGCGGCTCGGCCAAGCTTGCCGGGGCGCTCGTGCGCGAGACGCTGGCGAAAGGAGGCGCCGCCTGCCGGCCTCTGCTCGCGCGCGAGGGCATTGGCACCGTCTTTGTCGATCCTGCCATCGCTTTCCTGCAGGCGCGCGGCGTCGATCTTCTGCTGCAACACGAGTTGCGCGCGCTGCGTTTTGGAAACAGGCGTGTCACCGAGCTTGAGTTCGGTGACGACGTGGTCGCGTTGGGCGCAAACGATCGTGTCATCCTGGCCGTTCCGGCTTATGCGGCGTCGGGCCTTGTGCCCAACCTGAAGACGCCCTCTGTCTTCCGCGGCATCCTCAACGTGCACTTCCGCGCCGACCCGCCGGCGGGGTTTCCGCCCATGACCGGCATTATCAACGGCACGAGCGAATGGCTGTTTGCGTTTCCCGGCCGTATTTCGGTGACCATCAGCGATGCGGCGCACATGTTCAGCATGCCGCGGGAGGAGGTTGCGCAGGCGATCTGGGATGAGGTGGCGAAGGTAATGGGTGTGTCCGCTGCATTGCCGCCCTGGCAGATCGTACGCGAGCGGCGTGCGACATTCGCAGCGACGCCCGAAGAAAACGCCAAGCGGCCTGCGGCGGAAACCAGATGGCCAAATCTGGTTCTCGCCGGCGACTGGACCGCGACCGGCTTGCCGGCGACGGTGGAAAGCGCCGTCCGCTCGGGAAACCGCGCCGCCGATCTGGTCAGCGAAGGCGCGCGGATTGCCGCATGAGCTCCGAAACTGCCGTTCACGCGCGTGCCGCCGCGGCCCGCGACCCTACGCTCGATGTTGATGGTGCGGTGGACGCCGCCACGCGCGCCTTGCTCGCTTGCCAGCAACGCGACGGTCACTGGGTGTTCGAGCTCGAAGCCGATGCGACCATTCCGGCCGAATATGTGCTGCTGCGCCACTACCGCGGCGAGCCGGTCGAGGCCGCGCTCGAGCAAAAGATCGCCGCGTATTTGCGCCGCGTGCAGGGCGCGCACGGGGGCTGGCCGCTCTTTCATGACGGCGATTTCGACATGAGCGCAAGCGTGAAGGCTTACTTCGCGCTCAAGATGATCGGCGATTCCCCGGACGAACCTCACATGCGCCGGGCGCGCGAGACGATCCTGTCGCGGGGCGGCGCCGTGCACTGCAATGTGTTCACGCGCGTTCTGCTGTCGCTTTACGATGTTCTCGACTGGCGCAGCGTTCCGGAGATGCCGGTCGAGATCGTCCTGCTGCCTCGCTGGTTTCCGTTTCATCTCTCCAAGGTGTCGTATTGGGCGCGGACAGTGCTGGTGCCGCTGCTGGTGTTACAAGCGCTGAAGCCGAAAGCGAAAAATCCGCGCGGTGTAACCATCGGCGAGCTTTTTCTTGTGCCGCCGAAGAGCATCGGACCGGCGGCCAAAGCGCCGCACCAGAAGTGGCGCTGGTTTCTCTTTTTCCGCGCAGTCGACGCCGTGCTGCGGCCCGCCGTACGTTTTTTCCCGAAGCGCCTGCGCGCCAAAGCAGTCGATGCCGCCCGAACGTTTGTCATCGAGCGCCTGAATGGCCAGGACGGGCTCGGCGCCATTTTCCCGGCCATGGCGAACGCCACCATGATGTTCGACGTGCTCGGCGGCCCGGAAAACGAGGCCTGCGCCGCCATTGCGCGCGATTCGGTCGAGCGTCTGCTGGTTGTCGGTGACGACGAAGCCTATTGCCAGCCTTGCGTCTCGCCGGTGTGGGACACGGCGCTCGCCTGCCACGCAATGCTGGAAGCGGGAAGCGATCAGGCGCGTGCCGCGGCGGAAGCCGGTCTGGAATGGCTCGTGCCACGGCAGGTGCTCGATGTGCGCGGCGACTGGATCGCGCGGCGCCCCAACGTGCGGCCGGGCGGCTGGGCCTTCCAATATGCAAACCCGCATTACCCCGATCTCGACGACACCGCCGTGGTCGTGATGGCCATGGATCGGGTGCGCAAAGCGACCGAGGATCGCAAATTCGATCAGGCGATCGAGCGCGGCGCGGAGTGGATAAGCGGCATGCAGAGTACGAATGGCGGCTGGGCCGCGTTCGACGTCGACAATGTCTACGACCACCTCAACAACATCCCGTTCGCGGATCACGGCGCGCTCATCGATCCGCCGACCGAGGACGTTGCGGCGCGCTGCGTCTCCATGCTGGCGCAACTCGGCGAGGCGCCCGGGCGAACGGAGGAGATCGCACGCGGCATCGACTATCTGCGCCGCACTCAGCTGCCCGACGGGAGCTGGTACGGCCGCTGGGGCATGAACTACATCTACGGCACCTGGTCGGTGCTGTGCGCGCTCAATGCGGCCGGCTTGCGGCACGACGCGCCGGAAATCCGCAAGGCGGCGGCGTGGCTTGTTTCGATCCAGAATCCGGACGGCGGCTGGGGCGAGGACGGCACGAGCTACCGGCTCGACTATCGCGGGTATGAGCCTGCGCCCAGCACGGCGTCACAGACATCCTGGGCGTTGCTCGGCCTGATGGCGGCCGGTGAGGCCGATCACCCGGCGGCCGCGCGCGGCATTCGATATCTCGTCTCGATGCAGAAGGAAGACGGTCTCTGGGACGAGGCGCGGTTCACCGCGACGGGTTTTCCGCGCGTGTTTTATCTGCGCTATCACGGATACCGGAAATTCTTTCCGCTGTGGGCGCTCGCGCGCTACCGCAACGTGATGAACGCCAACAGCCGCGCCGTGCCATTCGGGATGTGATCGGCTAGCGGCCCATGCCGTCGAACTTCTTTTTCTGCTCCGCGCTGAGCCCGGCGTAGAAATCATTCAGCGCGATATCGACCGTGGTTGCCGCATAATTGATGGCGGTAAGACGCGTGTCGGCCGCATCGAGCCGCTCCAACGGCGTCGAGGGCGTGGCCTGTGCGCACGAGGCCATCAGCAGCTTGGCCATTTGCGACGACTTCTTGCTTAACGCGTCGAAGCTCTCGCTCTGTGCCTGTGTCGGACGCACCGTCTCCCGCATCTCCTTCAGGAAGCGCTGCACTTCGCCCGACTCCCGCGCGAAACACTCCTGCTGCTCGCGTTTGACGGCCTTGTCGCTGTCATCTTGCGGCCTCAAGCCGAATTTCGTTTTTTGATCTTCGCTCAGCGCCTTGTAGAACGCCTTGAACGGCTCGCGGATCAAGACGCCGGCGTCGCGCACCGCCCAAAGCCGCTGCTCCATCGCTTCCAGCCGTCTGGTCGGCGAAAGACCGGTGAGACTGCGGCAACTCGCCTTGATCGAGGCCGCGCCGCTTAAATACGCGTCACGAAGCTTCGCGAAAGCGCCGCGTTGCGCATCGTTGAGCGTAACCATCTGTTCGATCCTGCCGGCGGGCCACCCGCTTTCGTCGCCGACGGCGCCGGCGCAATTCGGCTCGCCGCCGCTTCTCGCCGCATCGCCGACGGTGTCGGTATCCTCGGTCTCGCGCGACGCGGTGCCGACGGTCGCGGGGCGGGAAGGGAGCGGTCCGGCGACGGCGGTCGCGATGTCGGCAAAACCGTGCCGCCCGAGCTTTTGCCGGTAGGCCTCCGGCCAGAAGACGTATCCGACCAGTTCCGCGTAGGCGTCCGGCCAGATCGGCGTGCCCACGACCTCGCGCTGTGCGTCCGCGGACTCGTTCTCGCGCGATGCGGACCGCGTCTCGTGCGCACCCCGGTGCCGTACAACGTGGTGAGAATGATGGTGGTGCGGCAGGAGGTGTCGCAGCGGGCGCGTAAGTGCGCCGATGATCCCGCGCGGGCTCAATTCAAATTGTGCGTTGGCGGCTCCGGGCGCCAGCGAGATTGCAGCAAGCGCTCCCATGGCGAGGATTGTCTGCCGCCGCATGTCCGCCTCCCTCACGGCCGCATGCAAAAGGACATGGCCGCTACCGTGCGATAACGGACCATTGCACTTCAAAGTTCCGCGATTGTGGCGGATTGATGCGGGCGGAGCCGGTTTTCCCCGGCTTAGTTCGCCTGTGCGACCCGGCTTTCCCGCTCGGCCGGACGGACGTCCCGTTTTTTCGGCGCGCTTTGCCGGATTTCCTTGAGCTTTTGCTCCACGTGGCGCGAGAACACGTATTGCGCAGGCCGCTGTTGATCGAGCGCAATCTCCGGCGCCATCTCGCCTTCGGTGCGCACGCCGCGCAGGCCGACCGTCAATGCCCTCAGCGGATGCTTGAACGCGTCCTGCACCGCGGTCGCTTCAAAGCCGGAGTGCACCATGCACTGCGCGCACTTCTCGTAATTGCCGACGCCGTAGCCGTCCCAATCCGTGCTTTCCATCAACTCCTTGAACGTCCTGGCGTAGCCTTCGCCCAGGAGATAGCAGGGTTTCTGCCAGCCGAACACGGTGTAGGTGGGATTGCCCCACGGCGTGCAATGATAGGTCCGGTTGCCGGCGAGGAAATCGAGAAACAAAGAGGACTGGCTGAAGGACCAGCTCTTGCCGCCGTTGCCGCGCTTGAAAATGTCGCGGAACAGCTGCTTGGTCGTCTGCCGGCTGAGGAAGTGCTGCTGGTCCGGCGCGCGCTCATAGGCGTAGCCGGGCGAGACGGTGATGCCGTCGACGCCCATCGCCATCACCGCGTCGAAAAACTTCGCCATCCGTTCCGGATTGGCGGTGTTGAAAAGCGTGCAGTTGATGTTGCAGCGGAATCCCTTCGCCTTGACAGCCTTGATCGCCGCGACCGCGCGGTCGTAGGTGCCCGCCTGGCACACCGACTTGTCGTGATCTTCCTTGTCGCCGTCGAGATGCACCGACCAGACGAAATAGGGCGAAGGCTCGTAGTCCTTCATGCGCTTTTCCATCAGCAGCGCGTTGGTGCACAGGTAGACGAACTTGCGTCGCGCAATGATGCCGTTGACGATCTCCGGCAATTCCTTGTGCAGCAGCGGCTCGCCGCCGGCGATAGAGACCACGGGCGCGCCGCACTCATCGACCGCCTCGAGCGCCTTGGCTACCGAGATCCGCTGATTGAGAATCTCGTCTGGGTAATCGATCTTGCCGCAGCCGGCGCACGCAAGATTGCACCGAAACAACGGTTCCAGCATCAGGACCAGGGGATAACGTTTGCGTCCGGCGAGGCGCTGGCGGACGACGTAGCTACCGACAAGAAACTTTTGCAGAAGTGGAATGCTCAAGATTACCGTCCTTACCTATTTTGTTGCTGCTTGCGACGTCGAGCAATTCGACCGGGACGCGAAACTCCATGTGTTCTTCCTGTCCGGTCAGTGTCGAAACTTCGACCGGACCAAGCCGCCGCAGCGCGTTGATCACGTCCATGACCATCACCTCCGGCGCCGATGCTCCCGCCGTAATGCCGACAACCTCGGCATCTTTCAACCACTCCGGGCGGATATCCTCGCCATTGGCGATCAAATGCGTGGGAACGCCGGCTTCCAGTCCGATTTCGCACAGCCGGTTTGAATTCGAGCTGTTCTGGGCCCCCACCACGAAAATAACGTCGACGAGCTTGCTGAGTTCGAGCAGCGCGGTCTGGCGGTTTTGCGTCGCGTAGCAGATGTCCTGCGTGCCGGGGCCCACCACATCCTTGAACCGCCGGTAGAGCGCCGCAATGACACCCTTGGTGTCATCGACGCTGAGCGTCGTCTGCGTCACATAGGCGACCGGGGTATCGGCCGGGAGATCGAGCGCTTCGACGTCTTTTTCCGTCTGCACCAGCAGCACGGGCCCAGGAATCTGGCCGAGTGTCCCCTCGACCTCCGGATGGCCGGCGTGGCCGATCAGAACGACCGTGCGGCCCTGTCTCAGGTAATGGCGGCCCTGGCTGTGCACCTTCGAGACGAGAGGGCAGGTCGCGTTCAGCACGTGAAGGCCGCGCTGTTTCGCGTCAATTTCGACCTTCCTGGCAACGCCGTGCGCGCTGAAAATCGTAATGCCGTTTTCGGGCACTTCCGACAGATCTTCGACGAACCGCGCGCCGCGCGCCTTCAAGGCGTCGACGACCCATTTGTTGTGCACGATTTCATGCCGCACGTAGACCGGCGGTCCGTACTTGTCGAGTGCGCGCTCGACAATCTCGATCGCGCGTACGACGCCGGCGCAAAAGCCGCGCGGCTGGGCGAGGATGATTTTCATCGCGCGCCCCCGTTCAGCGCTGCGCCGTTCCGCAACCGCTTCTGACCGCGCGTGTCCGTCAAAACCGCCAGATGATCCGGCTGCAACTTGGCGCCGCGCTCGCCGAAGACGTCGAACACCTTGGCGACGATCCCGCTCGCGTCGAGACCGGCGCGTGCATACATCGCGGGCGGCGTGTCCTGATCGAGGAAAGCGTCGGGAAGCACCATGCTCCGCACCTTGAAGCCGCTTTGCTCGAGCGCGCCTTTCTCCGCGAGAAGCTGCATCACATGCGAGCCAAAGCCGCCGATGGCGCTTTCCTCGATGGTGATGAGCAGCTCGTGGTTGCGGGCAAGCCGCAGGATCAGCTCTTCGTCGAGCGGCTTCGCAAAGCGCGCATCGGCTACGGTCGTCGAGATGCCGCGGGTCGCCAGCGTCTCGGCCGCTTGCAGGCATTCCGCCAGCCGCGCGCCGAATGACAGCAGCGCGACCGTGCTGCCCTCGCGCATGATGCGGCCGCGTCCGATCTCCAGCGGCACGCCCCGCTCAGGAAGCGGAACGCCGACGCCGTCGCCGCGCGGATAACGGAACGCGCTCGGCCGATCGTCAATCGCGGCGGCGGTCGCCACCATATGGACGAGTTCGGCTTCGTCGGCAGCCGCCATTACCACGAAGCCGGGCAGACAACCCAGATACGTCACGTCGAACGAGCCGGCGTGCGTCGGGCCATCGGCGCCGACAAGGCCCGCGCGATCGATTGCGAAACGCACGGGCAGGCGCTGGATGGCCACGTCGTGCACGACCTGGTCGTAGGCGCGCTGAAGGAATGTCGAATAGATCGCGGCAAACGGCTTGAACCCTTGCGTTGCGAGTCCCGCCGCAAACGTGACCGCATGCTGTTCGGCGATGCCGACATCGAACGTGCGCTGGGGAAAAGCCTTCTGGAAAATGTCGACGCCGGTACCGGACGGCATGGCGGCCGTTATGGCGATGATGCGGTCGTCCTTCTCGGCTTCCTTGACGAGGCTTTGACCGAAGACCTTTGTGTAGGAGGGCGCTGCCGGTGTCGACTTCTTCTGCTTGCCGGTCGCCACGTCGAACTTGACGACGCCGTGATATTTGTCGTCGGACGCTTCCGCCGGCGCGTAGCCTTTGCCCTTCTGCGTGCGCACGTGCACGAGGATCGGACCGTCCTTTGCGGCGCGCACGTTTTCCAGAACGGGAATGAGCTGATCGAGGTTGTGGCCGTCGACCACGCCCACGTAATAGAAGCCGAGCTCCTCGAACAAGGTCCCGCCGGTCACGAAACCGCGCGCGAGCTCTTCGGCGCGCACCGCCTTGTCCTTGATGAAGCGCGGCAGATGGCCGGCGAAGTTCCTGCCGATCTCTCGCAACGACATGAACGTCGGGCTGGACAGCAGCCGCGCAAGGTAGTGGGACATCGCGCCGACCGGAGGCGCGATCGACATCTCGTTGTCATTGAGAATGACGATCAGACGCCGGTTTGCGGCGCCGGCGTTGTTCATCGCCTCGTACGCCATGCCTGCCGAAATTGCGCCATCGCCGATCACACAAATGACGTTATGTTGCGCTCCGCTCAGGTCGCGTGCCACCGCCATTCCAAGTCCGGCGGAAATCGAAGTCGACGAATGCGCAGCGCCGAAGCAGTCGTATTCGCTTTCCGCGCGCTTGGTGAATCCGGACAAGCCGCCGCCTTGCCGTATCGTCCTGATGCGATCGCGCCGGCCGGTCAAAATCTTGTGCGGATAGGCTTGATGGCCGACATCCCAAATTAACTTGTCATCGGGCGTGTTGAAGACGTAGTGAAGGGCGACGGTCAATTCGACGACACCGAGGCCGGCGCCGAGATGTCCGCCAGTCAAAGCGACGGCGCTGATCGTCTCGTTGCGCAACTCGTCTGCAACTTGCCGCAGGTCCCGCGCATTGAGAGCACGCAAATCGGACGGGCTTTTGATGGAGTCGAGAATTGCGCGTGGCGTCGACACATCGAAGATCGGACTAGGAGCCGTCATTCGTGATTTACCCTTTAGCAATGAACTCGGAAGTGCTCGCCCCCTGGGCACCGCGTCGTCAGATCAATATGCCCCCCGTGCAAACCTCTTCGGTTGGGCTCAAAAAGGCTCTCGAACATTGACAATCAACTTTGCTATCAAAGGTTCCGCTTGGGAAGGGCCGATTTTGGGTAGCGGCTCTGCCCGAACGGGGGGCGACGACACTGTGCGCCGAAGGCCCCACTCATGCTAGGCCGGATCGTCGCCGGGCTTGTCAACTTCTGCACCCGATTTCCTTGGCCAATCATTGCCTTAGCGTTATGTGCGGCGGCGGGGGCAGCGACCTATTCGGTCACGCATTTCGCCATTACGACGGACATCAACAAGCTCATATCGTCCCATCTCGATTGGCGCCAGCGCGAGCAGACGTTCGAGCGTGAGTTTCCCGGTCACTTTCGTTCGACCTTAGTCGTGGTCGATGCGCCGACCTCAGAACTCGCCGCCACCGCCGCGGCCGAGCTGTCGCGCAAGTTGACCGCGCAACCCGAGATGTTTCGGTCGGTTGAGGATTTGAGCGCGACGGAGTTCTTCGCGCACAACGGACTGTTGTTCAGGTCGACCGATCAAGTCGCAAGCCTGACGCAAGGTCTCGGTGACGCGGGGCCGCTCATCAGCACGCTTTCCAAGGATCCGAGCTTGCGCGGATTGACGCGCGCGCTGTCGCTCGGGCTGCTCGGCATTTCGAACGGCATGGTCAAGCTCGACGACATGGTGCGGCCGCTGTCGATGGCGTCCGGCGTGATCGAGGATGTGCTGGCGGGCGGTTCGGCGACATTCTCCTGGCAGGAGTTGTTGAGCGGCAAGCGGGCGACGCCAAGCGAGCGCCGCCGTTTCATCGAAGTGCATCCGGTCCTCGACTATTCCTCGCTCGAGCCCGGACGCGCTTCGAGCGACGCTATCAGGAAGGCGGCGCGCGACCTCAATCTGGGATCGCGCTATCAGGCGCGCGTCCGGCTGACCGGATCGGTGCCGATGGCCGATGAGGAGTTCTCGACCGTGCAGCAGGGCGCGGTGGCGAACGGCATCGGCACGATCGTCGTGGTGCTTGTGATTTTGTGGCTGGCGCTGAAATCGGCGCGCATCATTGTCGCGGTCTTCATCAATCTGTTCGTCGGTCTGGCGATAACGGCCGCGCTCGGGCTGTGGATGGTTGGCGCCTTGAACATGATCTCGGTCGCCTTTGCGGCGCTCTTCGTCGGCCTCGGGGTCGACTTCGGGATACAATTTGCCGTGCGCTATCGCGCCGAGCGCCACGCGATTCCGGATTTGCGCGCCGCGTTGACGAGCGGGGCGGAGAAAGTCGGCGTGCCCCTGACGCTCGCGGCCGCTGCCGTCGCAGCCGGATTCATGTCTTTCCTGCCGACAAGCTACCGCGGCGTCTCCGAGCTTGGACAGATCGCCGGCGTCGGCATGCTCATTGCATACGCGACGAGCATCACGCTGCTCCCGGCTCTGCTCAGCGTGCTCAATCCGCCCGGCGAGCCCGAACGCGTCGGCTATCGTTTCCTCGCGCCGGTCGACCGTTTTTTGCAGCGGCGGCGCGTTCCGGTGATTATCGGCACACTGGCGGTGGCCATTGCGGGATCGCCGCTGCTCTATTTCCTCACCTTCGACTTCGATCCGATCCACCTGCGGAGTCCGAAGGTCGAATCGGTCGCCACGCTGCTCGATCTCGGCTCCGATCCGAACGTCGGCGTCCACTCGATCAACGTGATCATGCCGTCGATCGACAAGGCGAATGAAGCGGTCGACCGGCTGCGCAAGCTTCCCGAGGTCTCGCGCGTCGTGACGCTGTCGGGCTTCGTTCCGCCCGATCAGCAAAAGAAGCTCGAACTGATCCAGGATCTCGACCAACAGATCGGTCCTCTGCTGCAACGCCCGCCGAGCCCGCCGCCGACCGACGCGGAGAATGTCGCGGCGCTGCGTGGCATCGCGGATCAATTGAACAAGGCCGCCGGCGACGCCAAAGGGCCCGGCGCCGTTGCCGCGCGCCGTCTCGCGACCGACGCGCAACACCTTGCGGCGGCCGATCAGGCGCGGCGCGACAAGGTGCAGTCGATCTTTGTCGTGCCGCTGAAGGCCGATCTCGCGCAGTTGCGCGGCTATTTGCAGGCCAAGCCGATCACGCTGGACAACCTTCCTGCGAGCTTGAAGCGTCAATGGATGACGCCGCAGGGGCAGACGCGCGTGGAGGTATCTCCGAGCGGAAACACCGACAAGACCGAAGTTCTGCGGAAGTTCGCCCGCACCATTCTTGCCGTTTATCCGAACGCCATCGGCGGCCCGATCTCGATTCTCGAATCGGGCAACACGGTCGTGAAGGCATTTATCCAGGCGGGCGCGTGGGCGCTGATCTCGATCGCGATCATTTTGTGGATCGTGCTGCGCCGGATCGGCGACGTGCTGCTTACGCTGGTGCCGCTGTTGCTCGCCGGCGCGGTCACACTCGAGATTTGCGTCCTGATCGGCATGCCGCTCAATTTCGCCAACATCATCGCCTTGCCGCTGCTGCTCGGCGTCGGCGTCGCCTTCAAGATCTACTACATCATGGCGTGGCGCGCCGGGCAGACCGATCTCCTGCAATCGAGTCTGACGCGCGCGGTGATCTGGAGCGCGCTGACGACCGCGACGGCGTTCGGCAGCCTGTGGCTGTCGAGCCATCCCGGCACCTCCAGCATGGGCAAGCTGATGGCGCTGTCGCTGGTGACGACGCTGGCGGCGGCGGTGCTATTTCAGCCGGCGCTGATGGGAAAACCCCGTAGTGCCGCCGACACTTAGGCAGATATTTGCATCCGGCGGCAGCGAATTTTCATCGGGCGTGGTCTGCTGCGCGCGAGGGCGCGGCGCGCCGGAGCCCTGCGTGCGCTTGCCAGGAGCCGCGGGAGCGGCCGATGCCGTTTGCGGCACCCGCGTCCAGTTCTCGCCGCCGCAGAAGATTCCGAACACGCAACCCTGGACCTTCAGCACGTCCGGATTGAGCAGGCTGATGCTTGCCGAATAGGTGTGGCCGTCTTTCGAATTGTAGATTTCACCGGACCATTTGTCCGGCCCGCTCTGAGTCATGCCGAGCAGGATCGGCATGCCCAGCGTCGGCCGGTTGCGTTTGGTCGGATCGGGATTTTTGTCGTCGACGCTCGGATAGGTCTCCCATGACACGACACCCCACAGGCGACCATTGCAGTCGGCGATTCTGATGCGGGCATAGCCCTTCGCGGTCAGCCACTCGCCGGTGGGATCCGGCGTGTTCGGTTCCGTCGGCTGCGCCATCGCGCATCCGATCGTAAGCATGACGGTGGCACAGGCGGCGCTCACGCACCTGCTGTGTCTCGCAAAACGCCTGATGTTTGGCACGCGTATCGACACCTTGGGTTCTGAGTGACTCCCCGGCCACAACGCCCGCGGCGTCGTTCGGGTTCGGCATCGCTCTCTGCTAGCCGGCGAATGTAGGCGGTTTGTGGCGGCCGAAGGAGGGCCGCCCACGACTCGGAACCAAAGGGAACTTTGCCATCGCGATTGCATTCACCCAAAGAGAAGATTGCATTCACCCAAGAGAAATTGCCCGAGGGGGCCCAATCACGCGGGGTTGTCTGCCATGCTTGCAAAGACGCGCCTGACTGCTGACCAACAATCGGCGATTGATCAGGCCATGATGCGGCGCTGCATCGCGCTTTCCGCCGCCGCCGCCAGGCAGGGCGAATTTCCCTTTGCCGCGCTCATCGCAGAAGGCAGCCGGATCGTGGTTGAGGTCGCCAATCGCGTCGTGCGCAAGGCCGACGTCACGCAGCACGCGGAGCTTCTTGCCGTCTCCGAAGCGCAACGCGTGCTCGGGCGCAAGGACCTGTCGGGCTGCACGATCTACTCGAACATCGAGCCGTGCGCGATGTGCTCCTTTTCCATTCGCGAAACCGGCATCGGCCGCGTCGCCTTTGCGATCAGCTCGCCGATGATGGGGGGATTCTCGAAATGGGGCGTGCTGCGCGATACCGAAATTTCCAACGTCATGCCCGAGGCGTTCGGCGGCGTCCCGGAAGTGATCGTCGGCTTGTTGCGTCACGAGGCCGAGCAGGTCTGGCAGGATTGGAATGCGCTCGCATGGGCCATCATCAGGCAGCGCGGCTGCTTTGGCTCGGAGCGCGGCGCCGTTCGCCGTTTCGAATCGATTCCCCGCCCGCGCAGCATGCTCCGCGCGCTTGCCACGGTTTACCGGATGTGGCGCGGCCTTTTCAGCGACAGCCGTTCGACGCCGGCCTGAACTACTGTCCGTGATTTTCCAGGACTTCCTTGCACGCCTTCGTCAGGTTTTTCCTGTGGTCCTTCAGGCAGCCGAGCACGCGCAGAGAGTCCGGTATGGCATCGCTGCAGAACTTCACCGAATCGTGCCGGCATGCCTTCTGCTCTTCCGGCGTGCCTTTGAGTATGCCCCCCGAACTGGATTGGTCGGCGTGCGAAGACGCGGTGCTCAGCGCCAGCAGGCAAAGGATGACGGGCAACATTCGGTAGGACATGACGGCCCCTCGGCTTTTCTTGTACATTTACATTGACAGGCGGCGACGGACGTCGACCGGCGATGTTCCGCGGAACCGGCATCTGCTATCTTTGTTGGTACGCGGGACGATGCCGGGGCGGCTGATCAATTCTCTCTAAGGTCTTGGCGCAGAGATGTCGATACAATTGCGGATGCCCATCAACACAATGCTGCGGATGTTTTTCGCCGGCGCGCTCGGCATGGCGGCTTGCAACTTCGGTTATGCGCAAGGCGGCGGCCCGTTCGCTCCGTTGGCCGGCCGCTGGTCGGGAACGGGCAGCGTCGAATTGTCAAACGGAAGCCGCGAATCGATTCATTGCCGGGCCGCCTACGACGTGCTTTCCGCGCGCGATCTCCAGTTGAACATCCGCTGTGCGAGCGAGAGCTATAATTTCGATCTCCGCGCCAGCGCGCAGTCGGCGGCCGGTTCTGTCAGCGGAACCTGGAGCGAATCGACGCGCAATGCCGGAGGAACGCTCTCGGGTGAAGCCAATGGCGAGCGCATCCAGGTGCTGGCCAGAGGCCCGGCCTTTGCCGCGACCATAACGCTCACGACGCGGGGCAGGCGCCAGACGGTGGTCATCAGATCGCAGGATCAGGACAGCACACTGCGCGGTGCATCGATTCACCTCCGCCGAAGCTAGCTCGATCTCAATGGATCAGGCCTTGATTGGGCCGCTAGGACGATCCGGTCAGCGACCGCCTGGTCAGGCGGCGGGCGACCCGGCTGAGGAACATCGCCGTCGGCCGCAGGATGAACAGGTCGGCGACCAGCGCGGCGATCATTGCGAAGGCGCTGAGCCAGCCGAAAAGACGCAACGAGGGCAGGCTCGAGAAGGCGGTCATGGCGAGGCCGCAGGCCAGCACGGCCGACGTGAGAATCAGCGGAGGACCGACCAGAATGGTCGCGCGCTCGACGCCGACCGCCGGATTGATTTCGGTGTCCTCGATCTGCAGCCGGTTCAAAAAGTGAATGGTCGCGCTGAGGCCGAGACCGAACGACACCGTCAACGCGATCACGCTCGCAAATTGCAGGCCAAGCCCGAGCAGCCATAGCACGCTGCCCGCGAGCACGATCGGGAATATTCCGGGCAGGATACTCACCAGCATCACGATGAACGAGCGGAAGGCGAGGCCGATAAAGGCCGCCACGAAAACGATCTCGATGGTCAGGCCGTTGCTGAGCTTGTCGATCATGATCGCGCTGTTACGCGCCGCGATTGCCGACAGCCCCGTGACGGAAATCTTGTATCCCGGATATTTGGCCCGGATCGCGTCCAGCTTCTTGTTGAGCGTGCTGACGATGGGCAGCAGTTGGCTCGCGTCCTTGTCCGGAACGCGGCCATTGACGACGACCGCGTCCTGCTTTTCGGAGATGAAGCGCCGCGTGAGATACCGCGGCAATATGTCGACGTATTCCTTGAGCGTGTTGACGTCGGATTTGTGCGCCTTTTCGGCCAGCCAGCGGCGCAGTGTCTCCAGCGACCAGACATTCCCGATGCCCTTCTGGTGCTCGAGCGTCGAGTGGACGTCGGCGATGATGCCGAGCGTTTCCGGCGCGTAGAGCGACTTGCCGGGCGGGAATTCGATCAGGACGTCGATCGGATTGGCCCCGGTCAGCTTGGCGTCGAGGCGGTGGCTTGCCTGCACCGCCTGTTGGCGGTCGGGCACCTGGTCGGCGAGGCGATAGCGCGGCTGAAGCTGCGCGTAGCCGAACGACAGCACGACCACGACCAGCAAGCCGATCAGCGCATAGAGGCCGGGGCGGCGTACCATCAGGACCGCGATCCAGCGGCAGAACCAGCGCAACATGTCGAGCGCCGTGTCGACGCCCTTGACCCGGTCGACAAAAATATCCTCGTGCCGGATCAGCAGCACGCCCAGCAAGGGCGCGAGCGTCAGGACGGCGACCATGGCGACCGCGGTCGCGATCAGGCCGGCCTCGCCGAAGGCCTGGATCAGATCCGACTTGGAAAACTGCAGCGCGATGAAGGAAACACCGGCGGTCGCATGCGTGAGCACACAGGCCGGCCCGACGATGAGGAGGGAGTTTCGGAATGCTTCGTATTTGTCGTCGCCCGCAAGCAGCCGGTCGCGCGCGGCGAACGTGAGCTGCATGCTGTCGGAAAAACTGATGACCATGATGAGCGGCGTCATCACGTTCAGGAACATGTTCAGCCGGAAATCGAGCCAGCCGAGCGCCCCGAGCGCGAGCAAAATCGCGGCCAGCGGCGGTCCCGCCGCGATGATCATGAACGAGATGCGGCGGAAGAACAGGATCGCAATCAGGCAGCCCGCAACGAAGCCGAGCGTGTTGTAGACCAGCCGGTCGCTGCGGATCGCGTTGCGGATTTCGAGCTGCATCACCGGCACGCCCGAAAGCTCGGTCTTGAGTCCGGTTCCGGCGAGATGGTCCGTGATGGTCTGGCGGACCTCCCTGACGACGCCGCTGAGCTTGTCGCCCTGCATCACCGCCGGATCGAGCGCCAGGACGACGAGCGCGAGCTTTCCATCCTCCGACAGCAGCTTCCCGCGAATGATCTCGTTCGACATCACCTTTTGTATGAGGTTCTTGTAGTCGGCTCCCTGCGGCAGCTGCTGCGGAAAAAGCGGGGCGGGGATGCCGCCGTTTTCAGGCGGCTGGCGCGCCGAAAACATTGAAATAATGCCGCGCGTGCCGTCGATCAGTTGCAGATCGATCACCAGGTTGCGCAACTTTTCCAGCGAGGAGCGTTCGAGCAGCGAGTTGCCCTCGATAACGATCAGCACGTCGAATTCGCTCGACGGAAAGCGCCGGGTGACATCTTCGTAGGCGTGAAACTCCGGCGTGTCGGAACGAAACAACTGACTGAGCGAATCGTCGACTTTGAGCCGCGTGAATCCGACCGCGGCCAGCACGCCGAGGACGATGAACGCGATCGCCATCACGATGGGGTGCGACAGCGAAACAAAACCCATGCGCTCGATGCCGAGCGCCAGGTTGCGCGGCTTGATTGTGTGCGCGGGCGGCGTGAGATCGATGTTCGGTTTCGGCGAATCCGTCACAGCGGCACTCTGACACAATTTTCCGTTACGCCGCGCGCGACCGCGAAGCCAAAGTCAACAAATAAATCCCCGACGATGCTCCCGATTGTAGCCGCCGGCCACGGCGCCGAGTAGGGCCGTACCCTAAAAATCCTGTGATTTGATGACTCATCCAAAGTGTGGCGGGGCGCACGGCGCCACGGTTTGAATCAAACGCGTCGCAAATGTGGCCGGATCTGCGCGGGAATGTGCCGTTGCATGGAGCCGTTCCCGGAACGGCTTTGCACGCGCAGCGTTTCACCTGCGTTGAGGAGATACCGGGGCGGCGGGAACTGCATGAATGAGGAGGACCATGATGAAACTCTATTTGCGCCACGCGGCAGTGGGCGCGGCGTTGATCATCGGGACGGCCGCCGCGCACGCGCAAACCGTCATCACGCGTGAAGTGATCGACCCCGCACCGCCGCCACTCGTCGCGCCGCCGCCGGCGGAGACGGTCATCACCCGCGAAGTCGTGCCGGAAGAGACGATCGTGACCGCGCCGAGCCGGGTCGTTGAAGAAGAAGACGTGGTCACCCGGAGGGCTCCGGCCCACCGAGTCATCAGACATCACGTCGCCCGCCACACGACGCGGCACGTCCGTCACGCGGTCAATCTGACCACTACGCAGCGGCGAACCGTCTATCGCACCATCGTGCACGAGCGTACGCCTGCCGTCGTCGGCGAAGCGATTGAGCCCGCCATCGCGCCGACCGAGGTTGACTACGCCGTCGGCGCGGTGCTGCCCGAGACGGTGCCGCTCTACGCGATGCCGGAGGAGGTTGTCGCGGAAGTGCCGACCGCCGGACCCTATGACTACGCGCTCGTGAATGATCGGGTCCTTCTTGTCGATCCCGCCACGCATATGGTCGTGAGCGAGGTATATCGGTAGACACGGCGTCATAGCGTCAGGCGCCAATCGGGCCGCTCGCGATTGCGGGCGGCCCGATTGCGTTGCGCTTTCATGGCGCGAAAGCGCGGCGCGCGAACAATTGTGGGATCATCGTTCGTCCGGTTAGACTTGCGTTCGCGTCCGAAGCGCGATCGATGGCGGGACGAAAAAGCCGCGTGAGGAGAAGGCATGCCGCGGATGAAAGGCGCCGAACTGATCACCGAATATCTGATCGAAAACGACATCCCTTACGTTTTCGGCATCTGCGGTCACGGCAACGTCGGCATTCTCGACACGCTCTATCAGGCGCGCGACCGCATCAAGCTCATCTCGCCGCGCCACGAACAGGTCGCCGCGCACATGGCGGACGCCTACTTTCGCGTGCGGCACAAGCCAGTGGCGACGCTCACCTCATGCGGCCCGGGCTCCTGCAACATCGTGATGCCGCTGGCGGTGGCGATTTCGGATTCGTCCGCGCTGCTGGCGATTACCGCCAACGTGCCGACCTCGCAGTTCAACCGCAGCCCGTTTCAGGAGATAAACCGGCACTTTCAGGCCGATTTTCCGAACATCATCCGGCCCGTGGTGAAGCGCAGCTTCCAGCCGACGCGCGTCGACATGCTGCCGCTCGCGCTGCGGCAGGTCATGACGACGATGCTGTCGGGAAGACCCGGGCCGGTGAATCTCGACGTGCCGTTCAACATATTTCAGGAGGAAGACGAAGTTGAGGTGCCGCCGCCGGCGCCGCCGCTTAACGCGCAGCGCAGCGGGGCGTCTCCCGATGAGATTACAACCGCAGTGGACATGATTCTGAACGCGAAGCGGCCGGTGATCTTCGTCGGTCACGGCGTGACGCTGTCGGAGGCAGGCCGCGAGCTGACGGAGTTTGCGCGAAAACTGCAAATCCCGGTGATTTCGTCGCCGAACGGCATGGGCTCGTTCGACATGCGCGATCCGCTGTCGCTCGGCTTCATCGGCCGCAACGGCGCCTATCCCGCGAACGAGGCGGGCCGGCACGCCGACCTCGTTATCGCGATTGGCGCGCGCTTCGACGACCGCTCGGCGTCGTCGTGGCTGCCCGGCTATTCTTGGAATTTCCCGGAAACGAAGCTGATCCATGTCGATGTCGATCCGGCCGAGCTTGGCCGCAACTATCCGCCCGATCTCGGCATTCTCGCCGACGCGCGCACGTTTCTGCGGCAGCTTCTGGCGGAGATCGAGCGGCGCGGTGCAAAGGAAACTGGCGCAGGCAAGGCGTGGCTTACCGAGATTGCCGCGTGGCAGAAGAAGTGGGACGACTTCACGCGGCCGAATTTCGACGTGCACGCATCGCCAATGCGGCCCGAGCGCATCGTGGCCGATTGTGCGGCGGTGCTGCCGGATGACGCGATCCTCGCCTGCGACGTCGGCGTCAGCCACAACTGGTACATGCAGTTCTGGAAGCCGCGGCGGCCGCAGACGATGCTCAATTCGTGGGGCTTTTCCGGTATGGGTTTCGGCGCCGCCGGCGTGCTGGGCGCGAAGCTCGCGGCGCCGGATCGCCCTTGCGTCGCCGTCACCGGCGACGGTTGCTTCACCATGGTGCCGCACGTGCTGTGCACCGCGGTCGAGTACAACATTCCCGTCGTGTGGGTGATCTGGAATAATTTCGGCTGGGCCTCCATCCGCGATATTCAGCTCGGGATGTTCGGCGGCCGCGAGTACGGTACCATGTTTCACGAGGGCCCGAACCAGAAGCCTTACAATCCAGACTTTGCCGCGTGGGCGCGCGCGAGCGGCGTCGAGTCGCTGACCGTCACGAAATCGGAAGACTTCAAGGGTGCGCTGGAGCACGCGGTGAAGGCGAACGAGCCGTTTCTCATCGACGCGCATGTCGATGCGGAAATTCGTCCGCCTTCGACCGGGGCGTGGGAATTGCCGCCGACGCCATACAAGGAGCCGGTGTTCGGAAACCGCTATCTGCCGCAGACCGAGCCGGCGAAATAGGGCGCCATGACGGACAAACGCCAGGCCTTTATCCGCAACATTGCCGAAGTGCCGTGGCTGGAGTTTCCCAACCATTTCGGCGGCGCGCTGTCGAAGCCGCTGGTGATGCCGGATACGGCGGGCTCGGAGCACGTCGACTACCGCATCTCGATGTATCAGCCGAAGGCCTATGTCGAGAAGCACAGCCACAGGGTGCAGGAGCAGGTCTATCACGTGATCGAAGGCGAGGGCCTGATGCACGTCGACGGCAAGGATCACGTCGTGCGCAAGCACGATTACGTTTACCTGCCGCCGGGCGTGGTGCATTCGATCTCGAATACCGGTTTGTGCGACCTTGTCTTCCTGGTAGTCACCTCGCCGGTGACCGACGACGAGAAACCGGTGTAGACAATCGTTTGAAGCACGGGAGGTCGGCCATGCCGCGCCACGCCAGCTACGTCCCGCACGGAGTTATTCCGGCGGTGCTTCTGCCGTTCGAAAACGACCTGTCGATCGATGAGGCTTCTTTCCGTAAGCACCTGCGCGACGTGGCGGCGACCGAGGGCATCTCCGCGATCACGATCAATGCGCATTCGACAGAGGTCGCCTCCTGCACCTTCGACGAGCAGCGCCGCGTGCTCGAGATTGCGCAGGACGAAATCGGCGGGAGCTTGCCGCTGATCAACGGCATCTGGGCGGATGGCAGCCTCGAGGCGGCCCGCATCGCGCGCATGGCGGAGCAGGGCGGAGCATCGGCGCTGCTGGTCTTTCCGCCGGCGCCGTTCACCCTTCAGCAGTCGCCGCAGATGGCGCTCGCGCATTTCAAGCGCATCGCCGACGCCACCGACCTGCCGCTGATCGCGTTCCAGTATCCGCTCGCGGGCGGGCAGGGCTATCCCAAGGAAACGCTGCTCAAGCTATGTGAGGAGGTGCCGACCATCCGCGCGATCAAGGACTGGATCGGCAACGTGCCGCATCACGAATGGCATATCCGCACGCTGCAAAACCTGCCGCGGCCGGTGAACGTGCTTACCACGCATTCCTCGTGGCTGTTCTCGTCGTTGGTGCTCGGTTGCAACGGCTTGCTGTCGGGCTCCGGCAGCGTGATTGCAGACCTGCAGGCACGCCTGTTCCGCGCGGTGCAAACGAATGATCTCGCTGAAGCCAGGCGGTTTAACGACCGTATCCAGCCGACGGCGCGCGTGTTCTACGCCGACCCGTTCGTCGACATGCACAACCGCATGAAGGAGGCGCTGGTGCTGCTCGGGAAGTTGCCGCGCGCGGCGGTGCGTCCGCCGCTGGTCAAGCTCGATCGCGCGGAGATTGCGCGCATCCGCGAGGCGCTGGTGGAAGCCGGGCTGCTCGATCAGAAGGCGCGCGACGCGGCGTAAGAATCCAGTCGTCCCGGGCGAGCGAAGAGAGACCCGGGACCCATACTCCGCAGCCTAACGATGGTGCACGGCGTATGGGTCCCCGCGTTCGCGGGAACGACAGCCACTACATAATCGCCAGTTCGGTATTCCGCCGGTCGGTCACCAGCATGCTGCCCGGATAATGCGTGATGCAGAATTCCGGCTTCACGGTCGCAATGACCGATTGCGGCGTCACGCCGCACGCCCAGAACACCGGAATCTCATCGTCGCCGATCGGCACCACGTCGCCGTAGTCGGGCCTGGCGAGATCGGCAATGCCGATCATCTCGGGTTTGCCGATGTGCACCGGCGCGCCATGCACGGACGGAAAGCGCGTCGTGATCTGGATGGCGCGGATGGCGTTCGCCGGCGTCATCGGCCGCATCGACACGACCATCGGCCCACGGAAGGGGCCGGCCTCCGCCGTCGCAATCGACGTCCGGTACATCGACACGTTGCGCCCGAGCGCGATGTGGCGCATCTCGATGCCGTCCGCCATCAGCGCCTCCTCGAACGAAAACGAGCAGCCGATGACGAAGCTCACCAGATCGTCGCGCCAGAACTCGCGCACGTCGTGCGGCTCGGCGACAAGTTCGCCGTTCCGCCATACCCGGTAGCGCGGCAGGTCGGTGCGGATGTCGAGATCCTCGCCAAGCGCCGGAATGCGCCCGTCGCCGGGCGCTGAGCTTCCAATTAACGGGCACGGCTTGGGATTAAGCTGACAGAAGCGCAGGAAGTCGGGCGCAAGACTCTGCGGCAGGATGGCGAGATTGCCCTGCACGTAACCGGGCGCAAGGCCGGCCGTCGCGCCCCGATGTTCGCCGCGCCGGATCGCCAGCCGCGCAGCGAGGCTGGGCGAGAGGCGCTGTGCGTCGTCTTTACGCATCTGCGCGATGGCCATTGTGCAGCTCCGCTCCTGCAATGCTTTGAACTTAGCACCGGCGCTGTGCCGCTTCGAGGGTGCGCCGCCGGACCGCCAGCGCGCCGTGGTCCGTCAAGTTAGCAGTTGAATATCGGACGGGGATCGCGTTTGCTTAAGGCTTCAATAAAAGCCCGAAACGGGCGCGTCGTAG